>JAEZKX010000338.1 GCA_023436025.1 Pseudomonadota bacterium
GTGTAGCCGCGCCGGCGCGGCCGGAGGCACGTCGGCTGTCGCCGTGCGGGCCGCATGGCCGCAGTCCTGCCCGCGCGCTACGTGCGGGCGCGCGCACGCTAGGCGAGTTGCGAAAGTCCTTCGCGGATCTCGTCGGCGGACCCCGGGCGCACGACGCGTGCCATCTCCTGGCCGTCCTTCATGAACACCAGCGTGGGCCAGAGCTTGACGCGGAAGCTGCGGCCCAGCGGCCGGCCAGGGCCGTCCTCCACCTTGAGGTGGCGCAGTTCCCGGCCTGCGAAGGCCTCGTCGATGTGGGGCTGCGCGGCGCGGCACCAGCCGCACCAGTTGGTGCCGAACTCGACCACGGTGGCGCCGGCGAGCGCGTCGACTTCCTCGCGCGTGGGCTCGGGTTGGAGGTACGGGGCGTTCATGTGCCCATTGTCCCGCACGTCCGCGCCGCGGAGGTCGGAGCGCGGCTGTGCTGCCTGTAGGTGGGCACAGGCGCCTGCGAACGCCGCACGCCGGGATCCGGGGCGGCAACCTGCGGGCACCGCGCGCCGGGAGTCAATCGAGCACCAGCTGGGTCTGCGTCACCACCGAGCACAGCTGGCCGTCCGCGCCGCGGATGCTGGTCTGCCACACCTGCGTCGAGCGGCCGCGGTGCATGGCGACGCATTCGCCCGTCACCGTCGTGCCCACCTTGGCGCCGGCGATGAACTTGGTGCTGGAATCGGTCGTGGTGGTGCGGTTGCCCGGTGGCAGGTTGAGAAAGGTGCCCACCGCGCCCAGCGTGTCGGCAAAGGCCATGTGGGCGCCGCCGTGCAGCACGCCGCCGGCGGTGCACAGCTGCGGCCGCACCAGCAGCGTGGCGACCACGCGGGTGGGCGTCGCCTCCGTCAGCTGCACTCCCAGCAGGCCGGGAAACAGCGGTCGCAGGATGGCGTGCAGTTCGTCGATCGTCGGCATGGCGTCTCCTTGTGCGCCGCACTTTAGCGCCGGCAAGCCGCCGTCGCCAGCGATGGCTTGCGCTTGCCGCTATGCTTGGCGCATGACGGTGTTCGATTTCTCTCCGGCGGCGGTGGCTGAACTGGCGCGCCAGGATGCCGCGCGCGCGCTGGCCGAAGACGTGGGCGCGGGCGACCTGACGGCTGGCCTGGTCGACCCTGGCCGCCGCGCCATCGCGCGCGTGCTGGCGCGCGAGTCCGCGGTGATCTGCGGTGCGCCCTGGGCCGAGGCCGCGTTGCGCCAGGTGGATCCCGCGCTGCAGGTGCGCTGGCTGGTGGGCGAGGGCGCGCGCTGCGAGCAGGACCAGGTGGTGCTGGAGGTGGAGGGCGCCGCGCGTTCGCTGCTGACCGCCGAGCGCACCGCGCTGAACTTCCTGCAGTTGCTCAGCGCGGTGGCCACCAAGACCGCCCGCTATGTCGCCGCTGTCGAAGGCACGCGCGCGCGCATCGTGGACACCCGCAAGACCCTGCCGGGACTGCGCCTGGCGCAGAAGTACGCGGTGCGCACCGGCGGCGGCCTCAACCACCGCATCGGCCTGTACGACGCCGTCCTCATCAAGGAAAACCACATCGCGGCCGCCGGCGGCGTCACGCCGGTGCTGCAGGCGGCCCAGCGGGTGGCCGCGGGCGCCGACTTCATCGAGATCGAGGTGGAGACGCTGGCCCAGCTGCGCGAGGCGCTGGATGCCGGGGCCACCATGGTGCTGCTGGACAACATGGACCTGCCGACGCTGCGCGAGGCCGTGCGCATCAACGCGGGCCGCGCCGTGCTGGAGATCTCCGGCGGCGTGACGCTGGACACCCTGCGTTCGCTGGCCGAGACGGGCGTGGACCGCATCTCCATCGGAACCCTGACCAAGGACGTCAAGGCGATCGACTTCTCGATGCGCCTGAAGGAACTATGAGCGCCGTCATCCCCCTCAAGGAAATCGAGTACGAGCACCCGCTGCCCGGCAACGCCTGCGACACCAAGCATGCCTGGGCCCGCGTGCCGGTGGAGCCGCTGCCGCACGAGCGCGCCGAGCTGAAGGAGCGCATCAAGCGCCTGCTGAAGGAGCGCAACGCGGTGATGGTGTCGCACTACTACGTGCACCCCGACCTGCAGGACCTGGCCGAGGAAACCGGCGGCATCGTCAGCGACTCGCTGGAGATGGCGCGCTTCGGCCGCGACCATCCGGCGCAGACGCTGGTGGTGTCGGGCGTGCGCTTCATGGGCGAGACGGCCAAGATCCTGTCGCCCGAGAAGCGCGTGCTGATGCCCGACCTGGACGCCACCTGCTCGCTCGACCTCGGCTGCCCGGCCGACGAGTTCGACGCCTTCTGCCGACAGCATCCGGACCGCACGGTGGTGGTGTACGCCAACACCAGCGCCGCCGTGAAGGCGCGCTCGGACTGGCTGGTCACCTCCAGCTGCGCCCTCGACATCGTCGGCGCGCTCAAGGAAAAGGGCCACAAGATCCTGTGGGCGCCCGACAAGCACCTGGGCGCCTACATCGAGCGCCAGACCGGCGCCGACATGGTGTTCTGGAACGGCGCGTGCATCGTGCACGACGAGTTCAAGGCCTTCGAGCTGGCCGACCTGAAGAAGCAGTACCCGCGCGCCAAGGTGCTGGTGCACCCCGAATCGCCGGCCGACGTGGTGGCGCTGGCCGACGCGGTCGGCTCGACCTCCGCCATCCTCAAGGCCGCCAGCGAGATGGACGCGCGCGAGTTCATCGTGGCCACCGACAACGGCATGATGCACAAGCTGCGCACGCTGAATCCCGGCAAGGTGTTCATCGAGGCCCCTACCGCCGGCAACAGCGCCACCTGCAAGAGCTGCGCGCACTGTCCCTGGATGGCCATGAATGGCCTGGTCGGGCTGGCGCATGTGCTGGAAACCGGCAGCAACGAGATCTTCGTCGACCCGGCCCTCGGCGCGCGTGCCCGCCTGCCGATCGACCGCATGCTGGCCTTCACCGCCGCCCTGAAGTCCGGGCAGCCGGCCGGATCGCTGGTGCCGGGCATCGGCGCAGCCTGACCGTGGGCCGGTGAAGCCGGCCGGGCGGCGGGTCGACCGGCCCGTGCGGCCGCCGACCGGGAGGTCCGGCCATGGGGCGTGCGACACGGCGCCGCTGGCGCGCCAGGAGCTCCTTCGGCGCGCGGTGGACGAGCGCAGGGTGTGCCCGCGCAGCGAGCGCACAGCGAGCGCACCGTGGGGCGGCCGGTGGGTGCGCTCGCTGAGCGAGCACACCCGACGGACACATCACGTTCACGCCAGCCGCTTGAAATAGAACTTCGTCCGGCAATAGCCCCCGTGCGGCAGCAGGGCATAGTCCGGCACCACGCCCGCGGCCTCCCACCCCGTCCGCTCGTACAGGCGTTCCGCTTCGGCGCTGGCGGTGTCGAGCACCAGCAATGTCTTGCCGTGGTCGCGGGCGGCCGCCTCGGCGGCCCGCATCAGCGCTTCGCCCACGCCGCGGCGGCGGGCGCGCCGGTGCACCAGCATCTTCATCAGGTCGCCGCGGTGCGGCTGGTTCTCGGGCATGGCCAGCAGCACCTGCACCGTGCCGCACAGGCCTTCTTCGTCCTCGGCCACCAGCAGCACGCGTTCGCCGCGCGCGGCGCTGGCGGCGACCTCCTGCCAGAAGGCGAGCGCCCGCTCGCGGGGCAGCGGATGCATGAAGCTGACCGAAGCGCCGCCCTCGACGCAGTCGACCAGCACCGTCGCCAGGGCGTCGAGTTCGGCCGCCGTCGGCGCGGCCAGGCGGCGCACCGGGGTCATGGCGCTGCCGGCAGGCGGGCCAGCACCGCCTTGGTCGCCGTATCCAGCGGCAGGATCTCGGGATTGGTCAGCACGCCGATGGCCAGCGCGTCCAGCCCGTCGAGCATGGTGCACTTGAACTGGGTGTCGGCCTGCCGCTGGCACTCCATCACGCCGCGCGGCCGCGCCTCGGGCAGGAAGCGCAGGGGGTGGAAGGCATAGACCAGGTCGTGCGGATGGCGCGGGTAGACGGTGCGCTGCAACAGGTCGGCCGGGTACCTGCCGTCGGTGAGCGTGCGTATCACGTAGGCCATGCGCGGGCTCAGCTCGGGCAGCGGCGCGCCGGTCTGGAAGTGGTAGGCGCCGTGCAGGCCCACCATGGTCTCGCCCAGCGGCGTGCCGTCGCTGAAGGAGCGCTGCACCCCGCCCAGGAAGATCAGGCCGCAGGCCGACTCGCACTTGCCGGAGACGGCGGTGTCGAGACCCGCCGAGCGGATGCGGTCGGCCAGCTGGTAGCCGTTGAAGAGGTCGCCGCCCGGGCTGTCGTGCAGCAGCACCAGCCGCAGCCCGCCGATGCCCAGGTGGTCGCGCAGCCGGGCGAGGTCGCTGCCGTCGACGGCGCCCGAGAGCACCAGCGTGCTGCCGACGCGCTGGAAGTCCATGGCCTGGGCGCCGGCCAGGAGGTTCAGGAACAGCAGGAAAACCAGCAAGCGGCGCATGCCCGGGACGTTGCCACAAACGCGCGTCCTTGCAAAGGTGCAAGTGGGGGAACTGGCGGCAGGCGCGCGCCTGCACGGGCGCGCATGGCGCGGCCGGCGCGCGGCCTCAGGGCACCAGCGTGGTCGGGACCGCCACCGGCGCCATTTGCGGATAGTCCCGGCTGAAGTGCAGCCCGCGGCTCTCGTGGCGTGCCTGCGCCGAGCGCACGATCAGGTCGGCCACCGTGACCAGGTTGCGCAGCTCCAGCAGGTCGCGGGTGACGTGGAAGGCGCCGTAGAACTCCTGGATCTCCTGCTGCAGCAGCCGGATGCGGTGTGCCGCCCGGTCCAGCCGCTTGTTGGTGCGCACGATGCCCACGTAGTCCCACATGAAGCGGCGCAGCTCGTCCCAGTTGTGCGAGATCACCACCGCCTCGTCGGCGTCGGTCACGCGGCTGTCGTCCCAGGCCGGCAGCTGCGGCGGCTGGGGCAGGGGCGTGGCCAGGATGTCGTCGGCGGCCGAGCGGGCGAACACCATGCACTCCACCAGCGAGTTGCTGGCCAGCCGGTTGGCGCCGTGCAGGCCGGTGTAGGCCGTCTCGCCGATCGCGTGCAGGCCCGGCAGGTCGGTGCGGCCGGACAGGTCGGTGTGCACGCCCCCGCAGGTGTAGTGCGCGGCCGGCACCACGGGGATGGGCTGGCGCGTGATGTCGATGCCCAGTTCCAGGCAGCGTGCGTGGATGTTGGGGAAATGGGCGCGCACGAACTCCGGCGGCTGGTGCGAGATGTCCAGGTGCACGCAATCCAGGCCATGCTTCTTCATCTCGAAGTCGATGGCGCGCGCCACCACGTCGCGCGGCGCCAGCTCCAGCCGCGGATCGTGATGCGGCATGAAGCGGGTGCCGTCGGGCAGCATCAGCCGGCCCCCCTCGCCGCGCACCGCTTCCGAGATCAGGAAGTTCTTGACGTGCGGGTGGTACAGGCAGGTCGGGTGGAACTGGATGAATTCCATGTTCGTCACCCGGCAGCCGGCGCGCCAGGCCGCGGCGATGCCGTCGCCGGTGGAGGTGTCCGGGTTGGTCGTGTACAGGTAGACCTTGCCCGCCCCGCCGGTGGCCAGGATGGTGTGCGGCGCGCGGAAGGTGACCACCTCGTCGGTGGTCTCGTCCAGCGCGTACAGGCCCAGGCAGCGGTTGGGCTGGTCGCCCAGCTTGCCGGCGGTGATCAGGTCGACCAGCATGTGGTGCTGCAGCACCGTGATGTTGGGCGTGCGCTGCACCCGCTCGATCAGCGTGCGCTGCACGGCCGCGCCGGTGGCGTCGGTCACGTGGACGATGCGGCGGGCGCTGTGGCCGCCCTCGCGCGTCAGGTGCAGCTGGCCGTCCTCCTCGGAGAAGGGAACGCCCAGCGCGCGCAGCCAGTCCACGCTGCGCGGCGCGTTCTCCACCACGAAGCGGGTGGCCGCCGGGTCCGACAGGCCGGCGCCGGCCACGAAGGTGTCGTCGACATGGGCCTCGAAGCTGTCGGCCGGGTCCATCACGGCGGCGATGCCGCCCTGGGCCCAGCCGCTGGAGCCGTCGGTCATGGCGCGCTTGGTGAGGATGGCCACGCGGTGCGTGGGGGCCAGGTGCAGGGCGGCGGACAGGCCGGCCAGGCCACTGCCGACGATCAGGACGTCGTAGTCGCGCGGGGGGGAAGAGCTCATGCGGGTTGGTAGGCGAGCCGGACGTAGATGGGTGCGTAGGCTTCCGCCTGCGTCACCTCGATCAGGGTTTCCTTCGCCAGCTCCAGGGTGGCGATGAAGGTGACGATGAGCACGGGCACGCCGCGCGACGGGTCGAACAGCTGCTCGAACTCGACGAACTTGCGGCCTTGCAGCTTCTTGAGCACCAGACTCATGTGCTCGCGCACGGACAGTTCCTCGCGCGTGATCCGGTGGTGCTGGACCAGCTTGGCGCGGCGCAGGATGTCGCGCCAGGCCTCCTGCAGATCGGCCACGTGGACATCGGGGAAGCGCGGCTGCAGCGACTGCTCGATGTAGACCTGGGCGCGCAGCACGTCGCGCCCGAGCTGCGGCATCTCGTTGAGGTGGAAGGCGGCGGCCTTCATCTGCTCGTACTCGAGCAGGCGGCGCACCAGCTCGGCGCGCGGGTCCTCGGCTTCCTCGCCCTCCGCCGTCTTCTTGGGCGGCAGCAGCATGCGCGACTTGATCTCGATCAGCATCGCCGCCATCAGCAGGTATTCGGCGGCCAGCTCCAGGTTGCGGCTGCGCACTTCGTCGACATACGAGAGGTACTGGCGGGTGACCGCCGCCATCGGGATGTCGAGGATGTTGAAGTTCTGCTTGCGGATCAGGTACAGCAGCAGGTCCAGCGGCCCCTCGAAGGCCTCCAGGAACACTTCCAGCGCATCCGGCGGGATGTACAGGTCCTGGGGCATGGCGAACAGCGGTTCGCCATAGAGGCGGGCCAGCGCCACCTGGTCGACGACGCCGGGCAGGCCGGTCACCTCGTCGGCCGGAGCTTGCGGCGGCAGGCTGGCGCTGGGACCGTCCATGCGGCGCTCAGGGCCGTTTGCGGAAGTCGTCGCCGTACACGTAGGGCTTCTGCGGGACCCGGGCATCCTTCCACTCGGCCAGGGCCTCGCGGTCGATGTGCTTGTCCCACCAGATCGCCCGGCCGGCGCGCTGCTGCGCCTCCAGGTCCGGCTTCTCCGCCTTCAGGTGTTCGATGAACTGCGTGACGTCGGACTTGTAGTCCGGGCGACGGAAGATCCGCTGGAGGAAGCTGGCCATGGCCCGATTTTAGCGGGAGGGTGGTTGGGGCGCCGGGCGGGGTGGAACAGCGGAACTGCCGGACAGCCGGACGCAAAAGTCGCAAAGGAATCGCAAAAGTCGCAAAAGGACGTCCAGAAAATTTTTATCGGTTGCTCTTTTGCGAGTTTTGCGTAGTTTTCGCGACTTTTGCGTCCGGCAGTCCGGCTGTTGCGGCGCCCCCGATTCACCCAGGGCGCGCGTCGAAGCCCGCGCGCTCCATCACCTCGCGCGGCTGCGGTTGCAGGTTTTCCAGGTGCAGGGTGCCGCCGCGCAGTTCCACGGCCTTGCGCACCTGGCGCAGGGCGTCCAGGCCGGAGGTGTCCAGGTGCACCAGGTGCAGCGCGTCCAGCACGACCACCGGTTCGTCCGGCCCGTTCTCGACCGCCTGCACGATGGGGTCGATGCGGGCGGCGGCGCCGAAGAACAGCGAGCCGTAGAGCCGGAAGCGCAGCACGCCGTCGGCGGCGGGCACCGCTTCCACCGTGAACAGCGTGCTCATGCGCTGGATGAAGAGCACGCAGGCCGCGATCAGCCCCACCTGCACGGCCACCGTGAGGTCGAACACCACCGTCAGCGCGAAGGTGCCCAGCATCAGGATGCGGTAGTGGCCCGAGTAGAGGCGCAGCCGCGCGAACTCCTGCCACTCGCCCATGTTGAACGCCACCGAGAACAGGATGCCCGCCAGCACCGCCAGCGGCACGTGCAGGGCCAGTGGCGCCGCCACCAGCACCACCACCGCCAGCGTGCCGGCGTGCAGGATGCCGGCGACCGGCGAGGTGGCGCCGGCGCGGATGTTGGTGACGGTGCGCGCGATGGTGCCTGTGGCCGGCATGCCGCCGAAGAAGGGCACGACGAAGTTGGCGATGCCCTGCGCCATCAGTTCCTGGTTGGGGTCGTGGCGCGGCAGGGTCGACAGCTGGTCGGCGACACGCGCGCACAGCAGGGACTCGACCGCGCCGAGCAGCGCGATGGTGAGCGTCGGCGTCACCAGCAGCCGGGCGGTCTCCCAGCTGAACTCCGGCAGCGCGAAGGCCGGCAGGCTCTGCGGGATGCTGCCGAAGCGGCTGCCGATGGTCTCCACCGGCAGCTGCAGGAACCAGGCCAGCGCGCTGAGCGACACCAGCGCGACGATGGGGCCGGGCAGCCGGGCGCTGAGGTTGGCGGCGCGCTTCATGCCGGGCAGGCCGGTGGCCAGCTGCTGCAGCGGCGAGCGCTCGTGCCACAGGCGCGGCCAGACCAGCAGCCCGGCGAAACAGGCGACACCCAGGCCGAAGGCGTAGGGGTTGAAGGTGTCGAGGTGGGTGCCGATGGTGCGCAGCTGCGAGAAGAAGTCGGCCGGCATGCGCGCCACCTCCAGCCCCAGCCAGTCCTTCAGCTGTGAAGCCGCGATCAGCACCGCGATGCCGTTGGTGAAGCCGATGACGATGCTGACCGGCACGTAGCGCACCAGCCGGCCCAGCCGCAGCATGCCCAGGATGAACAGCAGCACGCCGGCCGAGGCGGTGGCGATCAGCAGGTTGGGCAGGCCGTACTGCTCGACGATGCCGTAGACGACGACGATGAAGGCGCCGGCCGGCCCGCCGATCTGGACGCTGGAGCCGCCCAGCAGCGAGACCAGCAGCCCGGCGATGATCGCGGTCCACAGGCCGGCCTGCGGCGTCAGGCCGGATGCGATGGCGAAGGCCATGGCCAGGGGCAGGGCCACGATGCCGACGGTGATGCCGGCGCCGAGATCGTGGAGGAAGCGGGCGCGGTGGTAGCCGCGCAGGTCATCCAGCAGCCGCGGCCGGAAGGTGAAGGGAGGAAGGTTCAAGTTGATCTCCGGAAAGGGACGGAACGCGAAGTCCAGTCCATTGCCGGAGGGCCGCAGTGGTGCAGCCGGGTGATGAAGCGCCTGCGGCGCGAAAGGGGCAGGAGGGCGCCCATGCGGCGAGTGTACGCCGCGCCGCGCCCGGCTCTCTGCCGCCCAGGCCCCTAGGCGCCGCCGGGCAGCACCGCGGCGGCGGCGGCGCCCACCGCCTTGCCGGTGAGCTTGACGGTGCCGACGGCCGCGTCGACCGCGAGGCCGCCCGCGCCGACGGCGACCGAAGCCGCGGTGCCGGCCACGGTGATGACGGTGCAGCCCCCCAGCACCGCGGCGCAGAAGAGCAGGGCCGCGAGGCGGAGGATGGGCTGCATGGGACGTCCTTACGGGCTGTGGCGGGCCATTCTAGGCCGCGGTGCCCTGGGACGTCCTGTACTTCACATAGGCGGCCAGCGTGGCGGCCAGCTCCCCCAGGTCGCGCTGCAGGGTGGCGAAGCCGGCGTTGCGTTCACGGGTGGCCTCGTCCATGTACAGCGGGCGGCGGATCTCCACCTGCAGGCTGTGGCGCTGCTGCGCCGGCTGGCCGATGCGCGCGATCAGCTGCACGCCCTTGTACGGGTCGTTGCGGGCCACCGTGTAGCCGCGCGCGCGCAGCTCGCGCTCCACCAGGTCGACGAAGGCCGGCTCGCAGGTGGTGCCGTCGCGGTCTCCCAGCACGAAGTCGGCCAGCGGGTGCGGGCTGTCGATCTGCAGGCGCTGGTAGGCGTCGTTGGGCATGGAGTGCAGGTTCAGATGCCAGACGGCGCCGAAGCGCGCCACGCTGTCCTCGATGCAGCGCGCCAGCGCCGCGTGGTAGGGCAGGTAGTAGGCGTCGATACGGTGCCGTACCTCGGCCACCGTGAGGCGCCGGTCGTAGATGGGCACGCCCGCGCGCACGTTGCGCCACACCAGGCCGAAGCCCAGGCGGGTCTTCTCGCCCGGGTTCAGCGGCTCGGGCCAGGGACCGTCGAGCAGGTCGGGGTCGAGGTCGTCGACATTGCGGTTGGCGTCGATGTAGGTGCGCGGGAAGTGCGCCGCCAGCAGCGTGCCGCCGACGGCGGGCACCGCCTCCCACAAGGCCTCGACGTGCGTGTCCTCGCCGCGGCGCAGCAACTCGCGCGCCACTGCATGGCCGTAGTCGGCCGGGTAGTCGGTGCCGCTGTGCGGCGAATCGCACACCAGCGGCAGCGCGGGCGCCGCCGGCGGGCTGAGCGTGAAGGGCCGGATCGCCGCCGCCATCACTCGATCTGGATCTTCGCCAGCTTGGACACGCGGTCGTAGCGCTCCATGGCCTGCTGGATCTGCTTGCCGAATTCGGCCGGCGTCGACGGAATCAGCGTGGCGCCGGACTCGTCCATCTTCTTCACGAACTCGGGCTGCTTCATCGCCTTGTGGATGGCCGCGTTCAGCTTGGCCACCACCGGCTCCGGCGTGCCGGCCGGCGCGACCACGCCAAACCAGCCGCCGCCGCCCATCTGCGGGAAGCCGAGCTCGCCGTAGGTCGGCACGTCGGGCAGGGCGGGCGAGCGCTTTTCGGACAGCACGGCCAGCGCGCGCAGCTTGCCGGCCTTGATGTGCGCCAGGGCCGAAGGCAGGTTGTCGGTGATGGCGTCCACCTGGCCGCCGACCGCGTCGTTCATGGCCTGGCCGGCACCCTTGTAGGGCACGTGCAGCAGCTCGATCTGCGCCAGCGCGGTGAAGTGGGCGATGTTGGCGTGGCCCAGCGAGCCGGTGCCCGGCGAGCCGAAGCTGTACTTGCCCGGCTCGGCCTTGGCCAGCGCGATGAATTCCTTCATCGTCTTGGCGTTCACCTTGTTCGGGTTCACCGCGAACACGCTGGGGGTGGTTGCCACGTTGGTGACGGGCGTGAAGTCCTTCACCGGGTCGTACTTCAGGCGGCTGCCGTAGACGGCGGGGTTGGCGCCGTGCGTGCTGACCGTGGCCATGCCCAGGGTGTAGCCGTCGGCGGGCTGCTTGGCGACGAACTCCATGCCGGTGGAGCCGCCGGCGCCTGCCTTGTTCTCCACCACGATGGACTGGCCCAGTTCGCGGCTGGCGTACTCGGCCACCAGGCGCGCAGCCAGGTCGGTGGAGCCGCCCGGTGCGAACGGCACAATCAGGCGGATCGGCTTGCTGGGGAAGCTGGCCTGCGCGGCGGCGAGGCCGGAGACGGCGAGGGCGGCCGCGCAGGCGACGGCCTTCAGGAAATGGCGGGTGTTCATGCAGGTCATCGGTAGAGGTGGATGGCGCTGCGCAGGGTAGGGTTCCGCAGGGCGCGGCACAAACGACATTTCGGCCGCCTGTGATGACATGATGTAATCGGACCATGCCGATCCGCAGTCCTTCGCTGGTGGAGCTGCACGCCTTCCTGGCGGTGGCGCGCACCGGCAGTTTCCGCCGGGCCGCCGAGGAGCTGTTCGTCACCCAGGCAGCCGTCAGCCGCGCGGTGCTGCGGCTGGAGGAGCAGCTCGGACTGGACGTGTTCACGCGATCCGGCACTGGCGTGCGCCTCACGCCGGCCGGCGTCGAGCTGCGCCGCCTGACCGAGCCGCACGTGGCGGGGCTGGAGGAGGCCGCGCTGCAGATGAAGCGCGGCTGCGAGCGGCTGCGCCTGCGCCTGTCGGTGGTGCCCAGCCTGGGCACCCTGTGGCTGGTGCCGCGGCTGGAGGATTTCGGCCGGCGCCATCCCGAGGTGGAGCTGGAGCTGCGCCAGTACCACCACGACGAGGACTTCCTGCGCGGCGATGTCGACCTGTGGATCGCGCTCAAGGCCGGCGCGCGCCGCCCCTGGCCGCGCCAGGTGGCGGCGCAGTACCTGGTGGGACGCGAGATCGTGGCGGTTTGCGCGCCGCGGGTGGCCGAAGGGGTGGGCGGCGCCGCCGAACTGCTGGCGCGTCCGCTGCTGTACCACTCCAACTATCCGGGCAACTGGGCGCTGTGGGCGCAGGCGGTCGGCGCCCAGCTGCCCGCGGACTGGCGCGGCACCGGCTTCGACCTGGTCATGAACCTGATCGAGGCGGCGCGCGCCGGCCTCGGCGTGGCGGTGGTGCAGCGCTGCATGGTCGAAGCCGACCTGGCCTCGGGCCGCCTGGTGATGCCGGTGGCGGGTTCGGCGTCGACCGGGCGCGGGTATTACCTGGTGCGCCGCAGGTCGCTGGGCCCGCACCCGGCGGTGGAGGTGTTCAGCGCGTGGGTGCAGGGGCAGGCGCGCGGCTGAGGGGCGCGCTCGCGCCGTCCCGGGGCCTGGTCGCTCAGTGCACCCGCATGCCCGGCTGCGCGCCCGGCCAGGCCGTCAGCACGTACAGGCCCGGCTGCGCCTTGTCGTCCGCATGGCTGGCGGACAGCACCATGCCTTCGCTGACGCCGAACTTCATCTTGCGCGGCGCCAGGTTGGCCACCAGCACCGTCAGCTTGCCCACCAGCTCCTCGGGCTTGTAGGCCGAAGCGATGCCGGAGAACACGTTGCGGTGGCGGCCCTCGCCGACGTCCAGCGTCAGGCGCAGCAGCTTGGTCGAGCCTTCCACCGCCTGGCAGTCGACGATCTTCGCGATGCGCAGGTCGATCTTGTTGAAGTCGTCGATGGAGATGGCCGGCGCGATCTCCTCGCCGCCGGGCAGCACCTTCTCGGGCTCGGGCGCCTCGAACAGGGCGTCGAGCTGCTTTTCTTCCACGCGCTGCATCAGGTGCTTGTACGCGCCCACCTGGTGGCCGGCCGGCAGCGGCTGCGCCGCGTTCGTCCAGTCCAGCGGCTCGCACTGCAGGAAGGCCTCGGCCTGCGCCGCCAGGGCGGGCAGGATGGGCCGCAGGCAGGCGGTGAGCACGCGGAACATCTGCAGGCACCAGCTGCCCACGGCCGCGGCCTCGGCGCCCTTGCCCTCCTTGGCCAGCTTCCAAGGCGCGGCGGCGTCGAAGGCGGTGTTCACCTGGTCGGCCGCGGCCATGATCTCGCGCAGGGCCTTGGCGTAGTCGCGCGTCTCGTAGAGTTCCCGCACCGTGCGCAGCAGGGCCGGCACGTCCAGCGGCGCCAGCGCCGGCGCCTCGACCAGCTGGCCGCCCGGCACGAACTTGACGGCGCGGCTGGCGATGTTGACGTACTTGCCGACCAGGTCGCTGTTGACCCGCGCCAGGAAGTCCTCGGGGTTGAAGTCGATGTCCTCGTTGCGGCCGTTGAGCTTGGCGGCGATGTAGTAGCGCAGCCACTCGGGATTCATGCCGATGGAGAGGTACTTCAGCGGGTCCAGGCCGGTTCCGCGGCTCTTGCTCATCTTCTCGCCGCCCACCGTGAGGTGGCCGTGCACGAAGACGGCGTTGGGCGTCTTGCGGCCGCTGAAATACAGCATCGCCGGCCAGAACAGCGTGTGGAAGGTGATGATGTCCTTGCCGATGAAGTGGTACTGCTCGGTAGCCGGGTCGGCGATGAATTCCTCGTACGAGCGCGGCTCGCCGGCGGCCCGGGCGCCGCCCTTGTCGAAGTAGTTCTTGAGCGAGGCGAGGTAGCCCACCGGGGCGTCCAGCCAGACGTAGAAGTACTTGCCCGGGGCGTCGGGGATCTCGATGCCGAAGTAGGGCGCGTCGCGGCTGATGTCCCAGTCGCCCAGGCCGGCGCCTTCGCCGGGCTCCAGCCATTCGCTGATCTTGTTCAGCACCTCGGGCTGGACCGTGCCGCTGGCGGTCCACTTCTTGAGGAATTCGGTGCAGCGCGGATCGGACAGCTTGAAGAAGAAGTGCTCGGAGCTGCGCAGCACCGGCTTGGCGCCGGACAGCGCCGAGTACGGCTCGATCAGGTCGGTGGGCGCATAGACCTTGCTGCACACCTCGCAGTTGTCGCCGTACTGGTCCTTGGCATGGCAGTTGGGGCACTCGCCCTTGATGAACCGGTCGGGTAGGAACATCTGCTTTTCCGGGTCGAAGAACTGCTCGATGGTCTTGCTGGCGATCAGGTCGTTGGCCTTGAGGTCGCGGTAGATCTGCTGCGCCAGCTCCGTGTTCTCCGGGCTGTCGGTGGAATGCCAGTTGTCGAAGGCGATGTGGAAGCCGTCGAGGTACTGCCTGCGCCCGGCCGCGATGTCGGCCACGAAGGCCTGCGGCGTCTTGCCCGCCTTCTCGGCGGCGATCATGATGGGCGCGCCGTGGGCGTCGTCGGCGCCGACGAAATGGACCATGTTGCCCGCCATGCGCTGGTGCCGCACCCAGATGTCGGCCTGGATGTACTCCATGATGTGGCCGATGTGGAACTTGCCGTTGGCGTAGGGCAGGGCGGTGGTGACGAAGAGCTTGCGCTGGGGCATGTCGTATTTCCAGGGGGAACCTGCCATTTTATCGGCGTGGGTACACTGGCGGATTCCAGAGAGACAAAGCCGATGGCCACCCAGGAACAGTTGCTCGCCGCCCTGGCGGGCGTGCAGGACCCGAACACGGGCAAGGACTTCGTCAGCACGAAGGCCGTGAAGAACCTCCAGGTGGAGGGCGGCGACGTGTCGTTCGACATCGAGCTCGGCTACCCGGCCAAGAGCCAGGTGCCGGCGCTGCGCAAGGCGCTGGTGGCGGCCGCCAAGGCGGTGCCGGGCGTCGACAACGTGTCGGTCAACATCAGCACCCGGGTCGTCGCCCATGCCGTGCAGCGCGGCGTGCAACTGATGCCCAACGTGAAGAACATCATCGCCGTCGCCTCCGGCAAGGGCGGCGTGGGCAAGAGCACCACGGCCGCCAACCTGGCACTGGCGCTGGCGGCCGAAGGCGCGCGGGTGGGCATCCTCGATGCCGACATCTACGGCCCCAGCCAGCCCATGATGCTGGGCATCGACCGCCGCCCCGAAAGCGACGACGGCAAGACCATGGACCCGCTGGAAAACCACGGCGTGCAGGTCATGTCCATCGGCTTCCTGATCAACCAGGACGAGGCCATGATCTGGCGCGGCCCCATGGCCACGCAGGCCCTGGAGCAACTGCTGCGCCAGACCAACTGGCAGGAACTGGACTACCTGATCGTCGACATGCCGCCGGGCACCGGCGACATCCAGCTGACGCTGTCGCAGCGCGTGCCCATGACCGGCGCGGTCATCGTGACCACGCCGCAGGACATCGCCCTGATCGACGCCAAGAAGGCCGTGACCATGTTCGACAAGGTGGGCGTGCCCATCCTGGGCATCGTCGAGAACATGGCGGTGCACGTGTGCAGCAACTGCGGCCATGCCGAACACATCTTCGGCGAGGGCGGCGGCAGGCGCTATGCGCAGGAGAAGGGCATCGACTACCTCGGGGCCCTGCCGCTGGCGCTGCACATCCGCGAACAGGCCGACAGCGGCAAGCCCACGGTGGTGGCCGATCCGGACAGCGAAGCCGCGCGCATCTACCGCGAGGTCGCGCGCCAGGTGGCGGTGAAGATCGCGGCCAAGGCCAAGGACTTTTCCGCGAAATTTCCCACGATCACCGTGTCGAAGAACACGTAGTCGGCGTTTTCGCGCATTTTTGTTGCCGTGCTTTACGCGCGCTGCAACAAAGTCCCCGCGATCGTCCGTAGAGTTGGAGGCATTCACAACAACGGAGCCTCCATGATGCGTCCCCTCCACCAAGCCATTGCGGTGGCCGCCCTGACCGCGGCCAGCGCGGCATCGGCCCAGATCACGCTGTACCAGGGCGAAAACTTCCGCGGCCGGGCCTACACGGCCGACGGTCCCGTGCGGGACCTGGGCCGCGCCGGCCGCGATGCGCTGAACGACCGCTCCTCCTCCATCGTGGTGGAGCGCGGCCGCTGGGAGGTGTGCGAGGACCCGGGCTTCCGCGGGCGCTGCGTGGTGTTGCGCAAAGGCAGCTACGACTCGCTCAACCAGTTCGGCATGGGCAACAAGGTGTCCTCGCTGCGCCCGGTGGACGAGCGCCGCCGCTACGACAACGAGATTGCCGCGCCGCGCGAACGCGCCGACTACAACTGGCGCCGCCGCGCCGGCGAGCGCGTCTACGAAGCCCAGGTCAGCTCGGTGCGCGCCGTGATGGGCCCGCCCACGCAGCGCTGCTGGACCGAGCGCCAGCAGGTCGGCAGCTCGTCGATCGCCGGCTCCAACGTGCCGGGCGCCATCGCCGGCGCCATCATCGGCGGCATCCTGGGCCACCAGGTGGGCGGCGGCAGCGGAAAGGACATCGCCACCGCGGGCGGCGCCGTGGCCGGCGCGGCCATCGGCTCCAACGTGGGCGGCGTGCGGCCGATCACGCAGGACGTGCAGCGCTGCACGAACACCGTCAGCGGCCCGCCGGCCTACTACGACGTCACCTACAGCTTCCGCGGCCGCACCCACCAGGTGCAGATGAGCGCGCCGCCCGAGCGCAACGTCATCATCGTCAACGAGCGCGGCGAGCCGCGGCAGTAAGCGGCACGGCGCCGCAAGTGGAGGG
>JAEZKX010000241.1 GCA_023436025.1 Pseudomonadota bacterium
GGCCCGCAGGCCGTGCCCGACCGCGCCGGTGCGCCGCGGCCCGCCCCGCGCGGGGACGGCGCCGCAGGCGCTGCGCGGATGGTCCATCAATCCCGGAAGTTGTTGAACGACAGCGGCAGGTCGGCCATGTCCTTGCGCACCAGGGCCATGGCGGCCTGCAGGTCGTCGCGCTTGGCGCCGGTGACACGCACGGCGTCGCCCTGGATCGAGGCCTGCACCTTGAGCTTGCTTTCCTTGATCAGCTTCTGGATCTTCTTGGCCTGGTCCGACTCGATGCCGCTGCGCACCTTGACGGCCTGCTTCACCTTGTCGCCGCCGATCTTCTGGACGTCGCCGAAGTCGAGGAACTCGGGGCGGATATCGGCCTTGGCGAACTTGCTGCGCAGCACGTCGGCCACCTGGTCGAGCTGGAATTCGGCATCGCCGAAGATCGTGATCTCCTTGTCCTTGATCTCGATCGCGGCGGATGTGCCCTTGAAATCGAAGCGGTTTCCCACTTCCTTGGCGGTGTTCGCCACGGCGTTGCCCACCTTCACCATGTCGGGCTCGCACACGGTATCGAACGACGGCATCTGACTGGTCCTCCTGCCCCTCGCGGGGGCTCCTTCGGCGACAATTCTCCCATGATCGCCGAGCAAAATGCGTCTCTGCAGCCTCACAACACCTTTGGCATCGTTGCCAAGGCGCGGACGCTGGTGCGCGTGCGCGGCGAAGCCGACGTGCAGGCGGTGCTGGCCGATCCGGAGCTGGGCGCCGAGCCCAAGTTCGTCCTGGGCGGCGGCAGCAACATCGTCCTGACCGGCGACGTCAAGGCCGTGGTGCTGAAGGTCGAGGTGCCCGGACGCCGGGTGGTCGAAGACGACCCGCGCGCCACCATCGTCGAGTTCGGCGCCGGCGAGAACTGGCACGACGCCGTCACCTGGAGCCTCGACCAGGGCCTGGGCGGGCTGGAGAACCTGGCGCTGATCCCCGGCACGGTGGGCGCCTCGCCGGTGCAGAACATCGGCGCCTACGGCGTCGAACTGCAGGACCGCTTCGAGTCGCTGGACGCCATCGACCTGGTGACCGGACGGGTCTTCACCCTGGATGCGACCCAGTGCGCCTTCGGCTACCGCGATTCGGTCTTCAAGCATCCGCCGGCGCGCGACAGCGACTTCGGGCTGGCCGGCCGGGCCCTGATCCTGCGGGTGCGCCTGCGCCTGCCCAAGCCGTGGAAGCCGGTGCTGGGCTACCTGGACCTGCAGCGCAAGGTGGCCGAGACCGGCATCACGGAGCCTTCGGCGCGCCAGGTCTACGACTGGGTCTGCGCCATCCGCAGCGCCAAGCTGCCTGATCCGCGCGTGATCGGCAACGCCGGCAGCTTCTTCAAGAACCCCACGGTGACGCCGGAGCAGTGCCAGGACATCATCGCCCGCGACCCGGGCATCGTGCACTACCCGATGCCGGACGGCACCATCAAGCTGGCTGCCGGCTGGCTCATCGATGCCTGCGGCTGGAAGGGCAAGTCGGTCGGCCAGGCCGGCGTCTACGAGAAGCAGGCCCTGGTGCTGGTCAACCGCGGCGGCGCCACCGGCGGCGAGGTCGTGACCCTGGCGCGCGCCATCCAGACCAGCGTCTACGAGCGCTTCGGCATCCGGCTGGAACCGGAGCCGGTGGTCGTCTGAGGCACGGGCGGGTCGCGCCTGGACCGCCTGCGCGATGCCGAGCCCGTGTTTCGGGGCGCCGGTGCCATCCGGACGCCGGGGCGAGCCTCGCGCTGCTTTTCGCGGCCGGATCGTGCGCGCAGCACGATCATGGCGGATTTTTCGGCGCGGCTGGCGCGGCCAACTTGACGGGGCAGACCGGGAGCGGCTGCCCGGGCTGGTGGAAGGTCGCGGCGTCGCAGGGCTCCAGGCTGGCCTCCAGGGACACGGCGCCCACGAACGCGGCGATCACCAGGGCCAGCACCACGGCCTGGGCGGGCCGGCGGGACTCCAGGAACTGCGGGAAGGCGTGGGCAGGGGGCATGCGGATCTCCGGACGATATGACTTCTGGTTCGTCCCGGCGGTGGGCCGCCGGTGCAGTGACTGACCACCCGGCGGCGGCCCAGCCGTTGGCGAGGCTTCGGCGTGGCGACTGCAGGAAATTCCGCAGATCGCGCGGGGCGGCGCACCCGCGTCCGCGCCTTGCAGGGTCGCCACGCATGGTCTTGGCCTGTGGCCTCGCGCAGAATCACGCCCATGAAACAACGCATCGGCATGATCGGCATCGGGATGATGGGCCTGGGCATCGCGTCCAACATCCTCAAGAATGACTATTCCCTCACCGTCATGGAGCATCCAGGCAACCAGCCGCTGGACACCCTGCGCGCCGCCGGCGCGACCAGCGTGGCCACCGCCGCCGAGGTCGCCGCCCGCTCGGACGTCGTGATCCTCGTGCTCACCGGGGCCCCCGACGTCGAGGCGGTGGTCCTGGGCCCCCAGGGCGTGCTGCAGGGCCTCCCGGCCGGCGGCATCGTCATCGACTGCTCCACCAGCCTGCCGCAGACCACGACCAAGGTGGCGGCGGCGGTCGCCGCGGCCGGCAGCCGTTTCCTGGACGCGCCCATGACGCGCACGCCCAAGGAGGCCGCCGAAGGCCGCCTCAACCTGCTGGTGGGCGGCGACGCCGCGCTGCTGGAGGAATGCCGGCCGCTTCTGTCCTGCTTCGCCGAGAACATCCTGCATGCCGGGGCCACCGGCGCCGGCCACGGCATGAAGCTGCTGCACAACTTCGTCTCGCTCGGCTTCGTCACGCTGCTGGGCGAGGCCGCGGCCTGCGCGCAGACGCTGGGCATCGCCCCGGAGGTGTTCGTCGACATCCTGGCCAAGGGCGGCGGCAAGAGCGTGGCGCTGGACCGCGTGGCGCCCTACCTGCAGCAGCAGGACACCTCCTCGCTGCGCTTCACCGTGGCCAACGGCGCCAAGGACGTCGGCTACTACGCCACCATGGCGGGCGCCGCCGGCACCAGCACCGTGGTGGCCGACGCGGTGTCGGCCACGCTGCAGCGCGCCGCCGCGACCGAGCCCGGCGCCATGATGCCGGAGC
>JAEZKX010000032.1 GCA_023436025.1 Pseudomonadota bacterium
GACCAAGCTGCTCGCGGGCCATGCCTGCGACGAATTCGTCGCAGGCATGGCCCGCGAGCAGCTTGGTCTGCCGCTCGAACAGGGTGCGCCAGACCCCGTGTTCGGCGGCCGTGTAGCGCTCCCAGTCCTGGGGGATGGTCCAGTCGGCGGCGCGCTGCGGCGCGGCCGCCCCGTCGACGTCGCCGGCTGGGGCGGCGGTGGTCACGCCGCTTCCTTCTCGTCGACCTTCAGCACGCCGCGGCGGATCTGGTCGCGCTCCAGGGACTCGAACAGCGCCTTGAAGTTGCCATTGCCGAAGCCGTCGTCGCCGGCGCGCTGGATGAACTCGAAGAACACCGGGCCCAGCAGGGTCTCGCTGAAGATCTGCAGCAGCAGGCGCTTCTGCCCGTTGCTGGTGTCGCCATCGAGCAGGATGCCGCGCGCCTGCAGTTGCGCCACCGGCTGGCCGTGGCCGGGCAGGCGCTCCTCCAGCATCTCGTAGTAGATGTCGTTGGGCGCCGTCATCAGCGGCACGCCGTTCATCTGCAGGGCGTCGACCGTCGCGATCAGGTCGTCGGTCAGCAAGGCGACGTGCTGGATGCCTTCGCCGCTGAACTTCATGAGGAATTCCTCGATCTGCCCCGAGGTCTTGCCGGCTTCCTCGTTCAGCGGGATGCGGATCAGGCCGTCGGGCGCCGTCATGGCCTTGGAGGTGAGGCCGGTGTACTCGCCCTTGATGTCGAAGTACTTGATCTCGCGGAAGTTGAACAGGCGCTCGTAGAAGGCCGCCCAGTGCGCCATGCGGCCGCGGTAGACGTTGTGGGTGAGGTGGTCGACCACCGACAGGCCCACGCCCTTGGGGTGCCGCTCCACGCCGGGCAGCCACTCGAAGTCGATGTCGTAGATCGACTTGCCGTCCTCGAAGCGGTCGATCAGGTACAGCGGCGCGCCGCCGATGCCCTTGATCGCGGGCAGCCGCAGCTCCATGGGGCCGGTGGGCACGTCGATGGGCTGGGCGCCCAGCTCCAGGGCGCGGGCATAGGCCTTGTGCGAATCCTTCACGCGGAAGGCCAGGGCGCAGGCCGAGGGGCCGTGTTCGGCCGCGAAGTAGCCGGCCAGGCTCTTGGGCTCGCGGTTGACGATGAAGTTGATGTCGCCCTGGCGGTACAGCACCACGTCCTTGGAACGGTGCCTGGCCACGAGGGAGAAGCCCATCTTCTCGAACAGCGGTTCGAGCAGGTTGGGAACGGGGGACGCGAACTCGACGAACTCGAAGCCCATCAAGCCCATGGGGTTGTCGAACAGATCAGCCATGCGGACTCCTGCCAAAGGAAAAGGATAAGACGAACGGGCGCGCGGCGGGGCCGGGCGCGAAGGGGAAACAGGCGGGGGCGCGGCGGGGCCGCGCGGGGGGAGTCCGTCAGGCGGGAGGCGCGCACGGCACCCCGCGCACGCTGCGCGCGAGGTGGTCACCGTGGAACAGGGCGGATCCGTGCATGGAAGGTGGGCTTCAGCCGACGGCCTGCAGTTCCTCGCGGAACTGGCGCGACCGGGCTGCGTAATTGTCGGCCGTCCGCCGCAATCCCGCAACTTCCTCATCGCTGAGCTGGCGCACCACCTTGGCCGGCGCGCCCAGGATCAGCGACTTCTCGGGGAAGACCTTGCGCTCGGTGACGACCGCGCCCGCACCCACCAGCGAGCCGGCGCCGATCACCGCGCCATTGAGGATCACGGCCTGGATGCCGACCAGCGCGCCGTCGCCGATGGTGCAGCCGTGCACCATGGCCTGGTGGCCGATGGTGCAGTGCGCGCCGATGGTCAGCGGATACCCCGGGTCGGCATGCAGCACCGCGCCTTCCTGCACGTTGCTGGCGCGGCCGATGCGGATCGGCTCGTTGTCGCCGCGGGCGCTGGCGCCGAACCAGACGCTGGCCTCCTCGCCCACGATCACGTCGCCGACCAGGCTGGCTTCCTTGGCGATGAATGCGGAGGCCGCCACCTGGGGTTGCTTGTCGCCGATGCGGTAGAGGGCCATGGGGTTTCGTTCGATGCAGCGGGGTGTGATTGCGACGCGATCTTCGCACAAGGCGCGCGGCTTCTTGCTGCGCTCGCTGCGCGAACATCCACCATGGGCCGGGCGTAGGGTGTGCTCGCGCAGCGAGCGCACCACCCCACCTTCACCCTGTTGACACCTCCGGTCGGAAGATACTAGAGTGATATCACTTTTACTCAGGAGACCGCCATGTCCGCTGCGGGAAAGGCCACGCGCGAAGCCCCCTACAAGTCCCTCAACGGCTACGGCATGGCGGCGCTGGCCGTGCTGCTGGTGGGCCTCGGCGTCCTGGTGCTGGCGCGGGCGCTGGCGCCCTGGCAGGTGGGCGTGGCCCTGGCCGTCGCCGGCATCGTTCTGTTCATCGGCCTCTACATGCTGCAGCCCAACGAGGCCGCCATCCTGACCCTGTTCGGCAAGTACCAGGGCACCGACCGTTCCGAAGGGCTGCGCTGGCGCAACCCGCTGCTGGTGGGGCGCAAGATCTCGCTGCGCGCGCGCAACCTCAACACCAATCCGCTGAAGGTCAACGACAAGCGCGGCAACCCGGTGGAGATCGGCGCCGCCGTGGTCTGGCGGGTGCGCGACACGGCGCAGGCGGTGTTCGACATCGACGACTACACGCGCTTCGTCACCATCCAGGCCGAGGCGGCGATCCGCCACCTGGCGACGCTCTATGCCTACGACACGGGCGAGGACCTCACCGACGACGAGGTCACGCTGCGCGCCGGCCTCGACGCCGTCGCCAACGCCCTGAAGGACGACCTCAACCAGCGATTCGCCAGCGCCGGCGTCGAGGTGCTCGATGCCAAGCTGACCCACCTGGCCTATGCGCCGGAGATCGCCCAGGTGATGCTGCGCCGCCAGCAGGCCACCGCCATCGTCAGCGCGCGCCACCAGATCGTCGCCGGCGCCGTCGGCATGGTGGAGGCGGCGCTCAACAGCCTGTCCGAGCGCAACGTGGTCGACCTCGACGACGAGCGCAAGGCGGCCATGGTGTCGAACCTGCTGGTCGTGCTGTGTTCGGACAAGGACGCACAGCCGGTCATCAACACCGGCACCCTCTACACGTAAGGCGGCGCGACGCCGATGGCGAGTCCCGGCAAGAAGGCCTTTGCCTTGCGCATCGACCCGGTCCTGTGGGCCGAGATCGAGCGGCTGGCCGCCCAGGAACTGCGCAGCGCCAACGCGCAGGTGGAATTCCTTCTGCGCGAGGCGCTGGCGCGGCGTGGCCGCCTGCCCGAAGGCGGCGAACCCGTGGGAAGGAGGAAGCCGAAATGAGGAAGTTCCTGGCCACGGGCCTGCTGGCCGCCGTGGCGGCCTGGCCGGTACACGCCCAGTTGAAGCCGTCGACGCCCGCCGAACAGGCCCTCGATGCGGCCGCCTTCCAGGGCGTGCAACGCGTCCTGGACGAACGCTTCACCGACATCCAGAGCGTGGTGGTGGTGCTGCAGGACCGGGTGGTGTTCGCCTTCCACCGCGACGGCCAGCCCGACGCGCTGCGCGACATCCAGTCGGTGGAGAAGAGCGCACTGGCGGCGCTGGTGGGCGTGGCGCTGGCGCAAGGCCATCTCGCCAGTCTGGACCAGCCGGTGGCGTCGCTGCTGCCCGCCGCCTGGGCCGCCGAGCAGGACGATCCGCGGGCCGCCGCCATCACGCTGCGCCACCTGCTGACCATGACGGCCGGCTTCGCGCCGGGCAACCAGCGCAGCCGCTCGGCGCGCGCGGCCTGGACCCGCCCACTCGCGTCCGCGCCGGGCGAGCGTTTCGCCTACGACAACGGCGCGGTCCCGCTGGTGGCCGCGGTGCTCGAGGCAGCGACGGGGCAGAAGGTGCCCGACTACGCGCGGCGGCAGTTGCTGGCGCCGATGGACATCATGGAGCCGGCGTTCCGGCCGGGCCTGTACCTGCGCACCCTGGACATGGCCAAGCTCGGCCTGCTGTTCCTGCGCGACGGCCGCTGGAGCGGGCGCCAGCTGCTTCCGGCGCAGTTCGTCGCCGAGGCCACGCGGGTGCAGACCGCGGGCGGGCCGCCGGTTGGCATGCCCTACGGCTTCTTCTGGTGGGTGCTGCCGCAGGAGGCGCGGCGGCGCACCTTCCTGGGCAGCGGCTTCAGTGGCCAGATGGTGTGGGTCCATCCGCCGCTCGACCTGGTGGTGGCGGTCACCTCGACCGTGTCGGCGCAGCCCCGGGCGCCCATCCAGGCGACGCAGTTGCTGCGGGCGGGGCTGGTCGACGCGGCGGCGCGGCGCGCAGGGCGCTGAGTCGCCTTCGCGCGCGTGCGATCAGCCGCGCGGGTGTTCCAGGAAGAAGCGCAGCATCTCTTCGCTGGCGTCCGGTCCTGCCGGATCGGTGTACGAGCCGGTGCGGCTGCCGCCCGACCAGGCGTGGCCGCTGCCGTGCACGATCCAGCATTCGGCCTGCACCTGGCCGCCGGCGCCGTGGTGCAGGCTGCGCGTGTAGCCGCGGCCGCCGTCGGCGCGCTGGCGCTGTTCTTCCTGAGCCATCCCTATTGGGGCAGCGTGCAGGATGCGACGCTCTATGTCGGCCGCGCCATGGCCGATGC
>JAEZKX010000055.1 GCA_023436025.1 Pseudomonadota bacterium
ACCGCAGGGTGCGCTCGCTGCGCGCGCACACCCTGCCGCAGGCCCTCAGGACAGCACCACGCTCGACAGCCGGCGCCGGTAGGTCGCCACCACCGGGTCATCGGGCGGGATCTGGCCTTCGGCGACCTTGGGCTTGGGCTGCTCGATGATCTCCAGGATGGCGATGTAGGTCTTGCGCGCGGCGTCCTCGTTCCAGGCCTTGTCGCGCATCAGGATCTCCAGCAGTTCGTCCATCGCGGCGGTCCACTGGCCCTGCTGCATCAGAAGCCGGGCGCGGTCGAAGCGGGCGGCGAAGTCGCGCTTGTTGGCGGCGATCTTCGCGTCGGCATCGGCCAGCGTGCCCTGGAAGGCCAGGGCGTCCAGCCAGCGGGCCAGCGCATCGACCTTGCGTGAGATGCCGGCCTTGTTGGCCACCGGCTCGAAGGCGCGGCGGGCCTCGTCCTCGCGGCCGGCCAGCAGCAGCGCCTTCACGTAGTCGAAGCGGGCGTCGTCGTTGTCGGCGTCGGCCGCCACCGCCTGCTGCAGCTTCTCCAGCTGGGCCTGCGGATCGTCGGCGCCCGGCTCGGCGGGCAGCTCTTCTTCCTCGGGCTCGGCTTCCAGCGCCTGCACGTGCTTGTCGAGGAATTCGCGCACCTTGCCCTCGGGCAGCGCGCCCATGAAGCCGTCCACCGGTTGGCCGTTCTTCAGCAGGATCACCGTCGGGATGCTGCGGATGCCGAAGGCCGAGGCCAGCTGCTGTTCCTCGTCGGAGTTGATCTTCACCAGCTTGAAGCCGCCGCCATAGGCGACCTCCAGCTTCTCCAGGATCGGCCCGATGGCCTTGCAGGGGCCGCACCAGGGCGCCCAGAAATCCACCAGCACCGGCTGCTGCATGGATGCGGCAATCACTTCCTGTTCGAAGTTCTCAATGGTGACGTCGATCATCCGTTTGGGGTCCGTTCGTAGAATGAGGGCATGAGCAAAGTGGTCATCGGGGTCGTGATGGGGTCCAGCAGCGACTGGGACACCATGCAGCATGCAGTCGGGATTCTCCAGGAATTCGGCATCGCCCATGAAGCGAGGGTCGTTTCCGCCCATCGCATGCCCGACGAGATGTTCGCCTACGCCGAGTCGGCGGCCGGCCGCGGCCTGCGCGCCATCATCGCCGGCGCCGGCGGCGCCGCCCACCTGCCCGGCATGCTGGCGGCCAAGACGACGGTGCCGGTCCTGGGCGTTCCGGTGGCCAGCCGGCACCTGCAGGGGGTCGATTCGCTGCACAGCATCGTGCAGATGCCCAAGGGCATTCCGGTGGCCACCTTCGCCATCGGCGCGGCCGGCGCGGCCAATGCCGCGCTGTTCGCCGTGGCCATGCTGGCCACAGGCGACCCGGGGCTGCTGGCCCGGCTGGAGGACTTCCGCCGCCGCCAGACCGAGGCGGCGCGCGCCATGCAGCTGCCCACCGGGGCGGCGCAATGACGGTGCTGCTGCCTGGTGCGACCCTGGCGGTGCTGGGGGGCGGCCAGCTGGGCCGCATGTTCGTGCACGCGGCCCAGCAGATGGGCTATTTCACCGCCGTGCTCGACCCGGATGAAAGCAGCCCGGCCGGCCGGGTCAGCCACCACCACGTGCGCGCCGGCTACCTCGACGAGATCGGCCTGGCCAGCCTGAGCGGCCACGCGGCCGCGGTCACCACCGAATTCGAGAACGTGCCGGCCGAGGCGCTGGCGCGGCTGGCCGAGCACCGCCCGGTTGCCCCGGGCGCCGCGGCCGTCGCCATCGCCCAGGACCGGGCGCTGGAGAAAGAGCATTTCACCCGCTGCGGCGTGCCCTGCGCCCCGCATGCGGTCATCATGGACGACGAGAGCCTGGCCGCGGCCGGCGACGCGCTGTTCCCCGGCATCCTCAAGACGGCCCGGCTGGGCTACGACGGCAAGGGCCAGGTGCGCGTGGCCAGCCGCGCCGACCTGCGCGCCGCCTGGCAAGGCCTGGGCCGCGCGCCCTGCGTGCTGGAGAAGATGCTGCCGCTGGCCTTCGAATGCTCGGTGGTGGTGGCGCGCGGCGCCGATGGCGCCATGGTGCACCTGCCGGTGCAGCGCAACCTGCACCGCGACGGCATCCTGGCGGTGACCGAAGTGTTCGAGGGCTGCGTGCCGCAGGCGCAGGCGCAGCAGGCCATCGACGCCACCCGCGCGATCGCCGCCGGCCTCGACTACGTCGGCGTCCTGTGCGTGGAGTTCTTCGGCCTGGCCGATGGCACGCTGGTGGTCAACGAGATGGCGCCGCGGCCGCACAACAGCGGCCACTGGAGCATCGACGCCGCCGACTGCTCGCAGTTCGAGCTGCAGGTCCGCACCCTGGCCGGCCTGCCGCTGGTACAGCCGCGCCAGCACAGCGCGGCCATCATGCTGAACCTGCTGGGCGACCTCTGGTTCCCGGGCGGGGGCGCCGAGACCACGCCGCCCTGGGACGCCGTGCTGGCGCTGCCCGGCGTGCACCTGCACCTGTACGGCAAGCTCAGCGCACGGCCGGGCCGCAAGATGGGCCATCTCACCGTCACCGGCGGCACCGCCGGCGGGGTGCGCACCACGGCCCTGCAAGCCGCCGACCTGCTGGGCATCGCCCGCTTCTGACCATGGTTCGCGACGGCGCTTCTCCCGAGGCCATTGCGCAGGCCGCGCAGGTGCTGGCCGCCGGCGGCCTGGTGGCCTTTCCCACCGAGACGGTGTACGGGCTGGGCGCCGACGCCGGCAACGACGCCGCCGTGGCGGCCGTGTTCGCCGCCAAGGGCCGGCCCAGCGACCACCCGCTCATCGTGCACGTGCCCGACGTGCAGGCGGCCGGGCAGTTCGCCGCCGCGG
>JAEZKX010000143.1 GCA_023436025.1 Pseudomonadota bacterium
CTCGGCGATGCCCGCCTTGTCGGCGCCGTCCTCCGGCAGCTCGCCGGCGCGCGCGAGCAGCGACGCGAAATCGTCGGCCGGCGCGCCCTCGTGCAGCAGGTCCACCAGCTCGCACAGGAACGCCGCGCCGGTGCCCGCGTAGCCCGCGGCCGTCGCCTGCGCCGTCACCTGCGCCGCCGGATCGAGCACCGCCACGCTGCCGCCCAGCAGCTCGGCGATCGCCTGGCACAGGTCGGCCAGCGAGGCGCCGCGCGCGAGCAGCGAGGTCAGCTGCTCGTGCGCCTCCGCTGCACGCTGGACGCTGCGTGCCTGGCGTTCCAGTTCTGCCCGCGCCGCCTCCGCGCTGACCAGGGCCGCCTTGGCCTGCTCGAAGGCCATCGCGTTCTTCAGCGCCACCGCGGCGTGCGTCGCCAGCGTGCTGAGGATGGAGATGCTCTGCGCGGTATGCGTGCGGTGGTAGCGGTCGGCCACGAACAGCAGGCCGATCACCTCGTCCTCCCACAGCAGCGGCACGCCGGCCACCGCGGTGATGCCTTCGGCGCGGAAGGTCTCGTCCAGCGTCTCGTCGTGCGGGAAACGGCGGTCGTGCAGGTAGTCGGGCGTGGTGAAGGGCAGGCGCGTGTCCACCACCATGCTGACGATGCCGAGGTTGCGCGCCGCCACCATGTGGCCCGTGCCCTGCGCCAGCTGGCCGTCGGCGGCCACGACGTGGAAGGCGCCCAGCGCCGCGTCGTAGGTGGACAGCCACGCCAGCTGCGAACCAAGCAGCTTGCGCGAGCGCGACACCACGGCGTGCAGCAGCTCGTCGAGGTTGAGGCGGCTCGACAGGTCGCGCGCCGAATCGATCACCGCCAGCATGCCGCCTTCGCGCTGCTGCCACAGGTCCAGCCGGTTGCGCACCGCCATGCCCATGCGGATGCGCTCGGCGATGCCCGCCTTGTCGGCGCCGTCCTCCGGCAGCTCGCCGGCGCGCGCGAGCAGCGACGCGAAATCGTCGGCCGGCGCGCCCTCGTGCAGCAGGTCCACCAGCTCGCACAGGATCGCCGCGCCGGCGTCGGCCTCGACCGTGGCACTCATGGCTTCTCGCTCCTTGTTGGCATGCCCCCGATTCGCGCCGAAAGCGGGCGCGAACGCAACCGCGACTAGGGTTTCCACGCAGTTCCCGGTGCACACCGGCCCCCAGGGACCGATGTGCACGCCGCACATGTCTTTCCGCGCCAGGGTCCGCGACAGTGCGACGCATGGCCCTCCTCGATTCCCTGCGTCCCCCACCCGGCCTGCGCGTGCTGGTCACCGCCGGCGCCAGCGGCCTGGGCGCGGCGATCGCCCGGGCCTTCGCCGAAGCCGGGGCGCAGGTGCATGTGTGCGATGTCGACCGCGCGGCGCTCGACCGGCTCGCCAGCGACCATCCCGGCATCACCGCCAGCATGGCCGACGTCGCCATCGAGCGGGAGGTCGACCTGGTGTTCGACGACGTGCTGGGCACGCTGGGCGGGCTGGACGTGCTGGTCAGCAACGCCGGCATCGCCGGCCCCACCGGCGCCATCGAGACGCTGGATGCGAGCCACTGGGAGCGCACGATGGCGGTGAACCTCCACAGCCAGTTCCTGTTCGCGCGGCGCGCCGTTCCCCTGCTGAAGCGGTCGCAGGCCAACCCCTGCCTGATCGCCATGAGCTCGGTGGCCGGCCGCCTGGGCTATGCCTTCCGCACGCCCTACGCCGCCACCAAGTGGGCCATCGTCGGCCTGGTCAAGTCGCTGGCCATCGAGTTCGGGCCGTTCGGCGTGCGCGCCAACGCCATCCTGCCGGGCACGGTGGAGGGTGCGCGCATGGACGGCGTGATCGCCGCGCGTGCCGCGGCGCTGGGCATCGGCGTGGAGGAGATGCGCGCCGACTACCTGCGCAAGATCTCCCTGCGCCGCATGGTCAGCGCCGACGACGTGGCGGCGATGGCGCTGTACCTCTGCTCGCCGGCCGCCCGCAACGTGACCGGCCAGGCGGTCAGCGTCGACGGCAACCTCGAGTACCTCTGAGGGGCTCCCGGTGCAACAGGACCAGGTCATCATCAGCTGCGCCGTCACGGGCTCGGTGCACACGCCCTCCATGTCGCCCTACCTCCCGCTGACGCCCGAGGACATCGCACGGCAGGCGATCGAGGCGGCCGAAGCCGGCGCGGCCATCCTGCACCTGCACGCGCGCGACCCGGCCGACGGCCGCCCCACGCCCGACCCGGAGGTCTTCGACCGCTTCGTGCCGCGCATCCGCGCCGCCACCGACGCAGTGATCAACATCACCACCGGCGGCAGCACCCGCATGACGCTGGACGAGCGCCTGGCCTACCCGCTGCAGCTCAAGCCCGAGATGTGCTCGCTGAACATGGGCTCGATGAACTTCTCCATCCACCCGGTGGCGCGCAAGATCCGGCAGTGGCAGCACGACTGGGAGCAGCCCTACGTGGAAGGCATGGAGGACCTGATCTTCCGCAACACCTTCCGCGACATCAAGCGCATCCTGCGGGTGCTGGGCGAAGAGTGCGGCACGCGCTTCGAGTTCGAGTGCTACGACCTCGGCCACCTCTACAACCTGGCGCACTTCGTCGACGAGGGCCTGATCCGCGGACCGCTGTTCATCCAGAGCATCTACGGCATCCTGGGCGGCATGGGCCCGGATCCGGAGAACCTGGTGACCATGCGCACCACGGCCGACCGGCTGTTCGGCCGGGCCAACTACCGCTTCTCGGTGCTGGGCGCCGGGCGCCACCAGATGCCGCTGCTGGCCATGGCCGCCGTGATGGGCGGCAACGTCCGCGTCGGCCTGGAGGACAGCCTTTACCTGGGCCGGGGCCAGCTCGCGACATCGTGCGCCGAGCAGGTGCGCAAGATCCGCCGCATCCTGGAGGAGCTCTCGCTGGAGATCGCCACGCCGGCGCAGGCGCGCGCGATGCTGCAGCTCAAGGGCAGCGCGGCCGTCGGGCACTGAGGGTCGTTGGCGGCCCGGGGCGCCGGCGCGAAGCCGTACGGCTGAGGAGCACACACACGGGAGCGCCGCGTCCGATGTGGGCGGCTGACATTGCCGGCGCCCGGCACGCCGCCAGACTGCTTTCTGGCCAGCGCGTCATTGCGCCGGCACCCTGCGCAGCAAGAACACCACAGGAGACAACATGCGAGAAGCGAAAGCAGCCCGGGGCGGGATGCCCTGGATCACCGCGGCCGTGGCCCTGCTGGCCTCCTGCGGCGGCGGCAGCAGCAACGACCCCATCGCCGAAGTTCCAGCCCCACCCGCGCCACCGGTGCAACGCGCCTGCGCCGACCTGGCCGGACTGGGCATCCCGGCCTCCGAGATCGGCCTGCCCACCAACGGCGGCACCGTCACCTCGGCGGTGGTGGTGGCGGCCGCCGGCAGCGGCGCCAACCTCGTGCCGGAACACTGCCTGGTCGACGTCCGGCTGGCGCCGGTGAACCCCGCCTCCACGCCCATCCTGCTGCGCGTCGCGCTGCCCGCCACCTGGAACGGCAAGGCCCTGATGTTCGGCGGCGGCGGCTTCGACGGCAGCATCCCGGCCATCACCGGCAACGTGCCGGCCGGGCCGGCCGACCAGCCGCGGCCCATCGCGCGCGGCTACGCCACCTTCGCCAGCGACTCCGGCCACCAGGCCAACGAATACGGCTCGCAGGACGGCCGCTGGGGGCTGGACGACGAAGCGGTCGACAACTTCGGCGGCAACGCGTTGAAGAAGACGCGCGACGCGGCGATGTTCGTGATCCGCCAGCGCTACGGCGTGGCGCCCACGCGTGCGTACTTCGCCGGTGGCTCCACCGGGGGGCGCGAGGCGCTGGCCTCCATCCAGCGCTGGCCGGCCGACTGGGACGGCGCCATCGCCTGGTACCCGGCATGGAACGACATCGCCGCGCTGCTGGGCGGCCACCGCGCCAGCCGCGCGCTGGCGCAGCCCGGCGCCTACCTCAACCAGGCCGAGCGCGTGCCGCTCTACAACGCGGCGCTGGAGGCCTGCGACGGCATGGACGGCGTGGTCGACGGCCTGATCAGCAACCAGGACGCCTGCAACGCCGACTTCGACCCGGCCATCGCGCGCGTGGGCGGCCGGCCGCTGCGCTGCGCCGGCGGCGCCGACACCGGCGACGACTGCCTGTCGGATGCGCAACTCGCCGCCGTGAAGGCGATGAACCAGGCGACCCGCTTCAACTTCGCGCTGGCCAGCGGCGAGACCGAATACCCCGGCTACAACATGTGGGGCGCCGACCTGGGCATGCCCACGCCCTCGCCGGTGCAGCCGACGGTGACCTTCCTGGCCCTGGGTACGACAGCGCCCGCCAACCCGATGCCGCGCACCGCGCCCTACGTCAGCGTGCTGGTGGACCAGTGGATCAAGTACTCGGTGACGCGCAACCCCGGCTTCGATTCGCTGACGCTGGACCCGGAGAACCCCGGCCCCTACGCCGGGCGCATCAGCGAGCTGAGCAAGCTGCTGGACACCAAGACCGACCTGTCCGCCTTCAAGGCGCGCGGCGGCAAGCTGCTGCTGGCCCACGGCCTGGCCGACGCGCTGGTCAGCAGCCGCGCGACGCAGGAGTACTACCGCCGGCTGGAAGCGCAGTTCGGCGCCGCCGGCGTGCAGGACTTCGTGCGCTACTACGAGGTGGCGGGCTACGGCCATGCCGTGAGCTCGGTCTTCAACGCCACCTGGGATTCGCTGAGCGCACTGGAACGCTGGGTGGAAGGCGGCAGCGCGCCCAGCGGCCAGGTGACCACCGACACGGTGGGCATCCCCGGCCGCACCCGCCCGCTGTGCGACTACCCGCGCTGGCCGCGCTACAACGGCAGCGGCGACGTCAACGCCGCCTCTTCCTTCACCTGCGTCTTCTGAGGCAGTCATTGCCATGAACCTCTTCGCGATGGCGAAGGCGGCGCTGGCCGCCCTGGTGGTCCTGCAGGTCGCCGGCTGCGGCGGCGGTGGCGGCAGTCCGGATCCGTTCCCGGTCGGCGGCAGCGCGCCGCCCCCACCGCCGCCGGTGGCGGAAACGCCGGCGCTGCAGCGCGCGACGCGTTTCGGCCCGATGCTCGGCAGCGACGACAGCGCGAGCACCGGCACCTACAGCTGGAAAGGCATCCCCTTCGCCCGGCCGCCAGTGGGCGCGCTGCGCTGGATGCCGCCGGTCGACCCGGAACCGTGGACCGAAGCGCGCTCCGCGCGGGACTTCGCACCAGCCTGCGTGCAATCCGGGCGGCTCTACGGGCCCGGCCGAAACAACCGCTACGACGCCACCATCGGCGCCGCGCTGGGCACCACCGTGGGCTCGGAGGACTGCCTCTACCTCAACGTCTGGGCGCCGGCGGCGGCCGCCACCTCGCCGCGGCCGGTCATCGTGTTCGTGCACGGTGGCAGCAACATCACCGGCTACACCGCCGACCCGCTGTACGACGGCGCGGCGCTGGCCCGCACCGCCGATGCGGTGGTGGTGACGGTGAACTACCGCCTGGGCATCTTCGGCTTCTTCAACGCGGCGGCGCTGAAGACCGGCGACCCGCTGGTCGACTCCGGCAACTTCGCCATGCTGGACCTGATCCAGGCACTGAAGTTCGTGCAGTCCGACATCGCGGCCTTCGGCGGCAACCCCGCCAACGTCACGCTGATGGGCCAGTCGGCCGGCGCGGTCAACGTGCTGGCGCTGCAGGTCTCGCCGGTGGTGCGCGGCACCACGCCGCAGCTGTTCCACCGGCTGGTCGAACTCAGTGGCGGCATCTCCACGCCGAACACGGTGGCACCAGGCGTGATCGCCACCATCTACCCGGTGGCCCTGTGGGCGCAGCAGAGCGACGCCCTGCTGCAGCGCGCCCTGGTGGGCGACGGCACGGTGGCCAACCTGGGCGCGGCGCCGGCCTACCTCGCCGGCCGCAGCAAGGCGCAGATCGCCGACTACCTGCGCGGCAAGGCGCCCGACCAGCTGCTGGACATCGTGCGCACGCAGCTGCCGGCCCTGGGCCTGGCCAACTCCAATCCGCTGGCCGACGGCCAGGTCCTGCCGCTGGACCCCATCATGGAGATCCGCGCCGGCCGCTACCTGAAGGTGCCGGTGCTGGCCGGCATCACGCGCGACGAGACCAAGCTGTTTCCCAGCCTGTTCACGCTGATGGGCATTCCCAGCGCGCGCATCCCGACCGACGCACAGGTGTTCGACCTGGCCTTCCACTACGACCCGGAAACGGCGCCGGCAACCACGCTGCAGGCCTGGATCCCGGCGCAGTACCTGCCGGTGGCCACCCCGGGCACCGGCTTCAACGCCTGGGCCGACATCCTCAACCAGTTCTGGTTCATCGCCGGGCGCGACGACCTGCTCAATTCGCTGCGGATGCAGCAGTCGCAGGTGTGGCACTACCGCTTCGACTGGGACGAGATGCCGGCGCCCTTCAACGACATCTTCGGCGCCGCCCACGCCTTCGACCTGCCCTTCCTGTTCGGCAACTTCGGCCCTTCGCTGTATGCGAACTTCACCAACACGCAGGCCAACAAGCCGGGGCGCGAGGCGCTGTCCAGCGCGATGATGAAGAGCCTGGGCGCCTTCGCGCGCAGCGGCGACCCCAACCACGCTGGACTGGGCGTGCGCTGGAATCCGTGGCCGGCCAGGCTGGTGTTCGACGCCGACGCCACCGCGGCGCGCATCACGTCGCAGTGAGCGCCGCAGCAGCGCGCCGGCCGCGGGCCGGCGCCACGTTCAGCGGCGTGCCTGCACGAACGAAAGCAAGGGCGCCGTGAGCGCCGTGTCGGCGGTGCCGATGGCGTACACCTCCGACATGTGGCTGTGCCCTTGCAGCTGCAACAACTGCGGGCAGCGGCGGGCCTCGCACAGCGCGCCACGGGCCTGCTCGGACTGCTCGTGGAAATCGGACGGATCGAGCTCGGCGAAGGCCAGCAGCAGCGGGATGCGCGCGCGCACCATGCCGGGCAGGGCCGACAGTTGCGGATAACGCGCGGCATCGGTGCCAAAGTAGGCCTGCAGCGGCGGGTTCTTCTGCGCCGTCACCAGGTCGAAGATGCCCGACACCAGGATGGCGCCTGCAATGCCGCCGCCAGGGGCGACGTGGAACTGCGGATGGCCGATGTACTGGGCGACGTGCGCGGCGCCGGCCGAGTGGCCCATCACGTAGATGCGGCGCGCATCGCCGCCACGCGCGCCGATGTTGGCGCGCACCCAGGCCAGCGCGGCCGCCAGGTCCTCCTGCGCCGCCGGCCACCGATGCTGGGGCGCCAGCCGGTAGGTGATGTTGACGCCCACCATGCCGTTCTTCACCGCCCACAGCGCGATGTTGTCGTAGAAGGGACTGTCGCCGCTGCGCTTGTTGCCGCCGGTGAAGCCGCCACCGTGCACGAACACCAGCACCGGCTTGGCCGCTCCCGCCGCGCCGGCGGCGGTGAACACATCCAGCTGGTGGCGCGCGTCGGGGCCGTAGCGCTGGTCGCGCGCGACCGCCACGCCGGCATAGGGCTCCTTCTGCTGCAGCGGCGCATAGAGGGCGGCGGTGGGCGGCGGCGCCACCACGCGGCCGATGCGCTGCAGTTCGCTGGCGATGGCCGGCGGCACCTGCGAGGGCACGGCACCGCTGGACATGCCGGGCGCCGGCAGCCCCGCGCAGGCCGAGAGCAACAGGGGCGTGACGGCGGCGGCCAGGGCGCGCACGCAGTTCGGGACGTTCATGGGCAGCCTTTGTCTCGCTGGTTGTGGTTTTCAGCCCGAGTATGCCGTGCAGTCGCCTTGCGCGACAGCGCCTGCCGCTAGACTGCGGCCATGCCCCTGGTGTCCCGCTTCGAAGCGCGCGACGGCTACACCGCCGTGCGGCTGCGCGGCGAGCCCTCGCTGGGGCAGTTCCTGTCGTTCATTGAACTGATGCAGGCCGAGACGGCCGCCTGGCCGCATCGGCGCGCCCTGTTCGACCTGCGCGGCATCGCCACGCTGAAGGCGGTGAGCGAGCACCTGGCCGTCGGCCAGGCCGTGGTGCGCCACCTGGCGCACCTGGAGAAGATCGCATCCGTGGTCCCGACCGACCGCGCCACCGGCGTCAGCCGCAAGCTGGCCCAGGGCCAGGGCGTGAACCTGGCCGTGTTCGTCGACGAGGCCGAGGCGATCGCCTGGCTGCGCGCCGACGCCTAGCAGCCGCCGTAGACCGCGCCGGCGGCATTCATCGTGTTGTCGGCCGGGTCGGCGGCGCCTGTGGTTGCCGTGCAGGGTGCGGACGCCGCCGGCTGCGCGGCGGCGCAGGGCGCGTCGAAGGGCGCGCCCGGGGCGCCGCTGCGAGCCGATGCCTAGCGTGCGCCGGCCACCACCGGATTGCGCAGCACGCCGATCTTCTCGATCTCGCTTTCGACCTGGTCGCCGGGCTGGTTGTAGCCGCGCGCGGCCACCAGCGGCTCGCCGTCTTCCGGCGGCATCCAGTGGCCACCCAGCTCCTTGTCGGACGACCAGGCGGTGCCCGCGGGCGTGCCGGTGATGATCACCATGCCGGGGCGCAGCGTGAGGTTGATGGAGAAGAAGTGGACCAGCTCGGCGCAGCTCCAGATCATGTCGCCGGTGTGGCCGGACTGGCGCAGCTCGCCGTTGATGCGGGTGCGCAGGCGCAGGTTCTGCGGGTCCCCGACCTCGTCGGCCGTGACGATGCACGGGCCCAGCGGCGCCGAGCTGTCGAACACCTTGCCGCGGCCCAGCTCGTACCAGGTGGAGCCATCGGGCTTGAAGCGCACCTGGCGGTCGCGCGCGGTGACGTCGTTGACGATGGTGTAGCCGAACACGTGGTCGAGCGCCTGCGCCACGGGGATGTGGCGGCCCGGCTTGCCGATGACGATGGCCAGCTCGGTCTCGGAGTCGAGCTTCTTCGTCAGCGTGGTGTCGCAGACGATGCCCTCGCCGGGGCCGACCACGCAGTCCCCGGTCTTGACGAAGAACTCCGGCTCCTTGCCGGACAGGGGCGCCGAGGCCTTCTCGCGGTTGTGCGAGTGGTAGTTGCTGCCCGAGCAGAGGATGGTGCTGGGAACGATGGGCGCCAGCAGGCGCACCTCGGCGAGCGCATGCGCGCTGCCGGTGGCGATCTGCGCGCCTTCCACCTGGGCGCGGATCAGCGCCGCCATGTCGTGGCCGAAACCCTGCACTTCGGCGATGCGCTCGCCTTGCAGGATCCCGATGCGCGGCTCGCCGGAGCCGAGCGCGAAACGAACGAACTTCATCCTGTCTCCTTGTCTTATTCGAGCTTGCCCATCGCCTTGACCACCGCGGCCAGGCGGGCCTGGTCCTGCGCCAGGAAGCGCTCGAGCTCGGCGCCTTCCATGTAGCGGATGGGCGTGTTCATGGTGTTCATCGCGGCGACGAAGCCGGGGTCCTGGGCCGACTTGCGGGCCGCGGCGCGCAGCTGCTCCAGCTTGGCCGGCGGCAGGCCGGCCGGCGCGAACAGGGCCGACCAGATGTAGAACTCGACGTCCAGGCCCTGCTCCTTGAAGGTGGGCACCTCGGGCAGCAGCTTCAGCCGCTGCGCGCCCCAGGAGCCGAGCAGGCGCACGGTGCCGGCCTTGAGGTGCGCGGCGACCGTGCCCGGAGCCTGGGCGGTGATGTCGACCTGGCCGCCCAGCAGTGCCTGCATGGAGGGGCCGCCGCCGTTGTAGGGCACGTGCAGCATGTCGACGCCGGCGGCCTGCCACAGCATGGCCTGGGCCACGTGGGTGGTGCCGTAGATGCCGGAGGAGCTGAACGACAGCCGGCCGGGCCGCGCCTTGGCATCCTTGATGAGGTCGGCGGTGGTCTTCCACGGCGCGTCGGCGCGCACCACCAGCACGGTGGGATCGGCCGACACCAGCGCGATGGGCGTGAACTGCGACAGCGTGTACGAAGGCGGCCGGCCCACCACCTTGTCGGCCTCGGGGATGATGACGATGCTCGACAGGCCCATCAGCAAGGTGTTGCCGTCGGGCTTCTGCCGGGCCGCGTGCGCCATGCCGATGGCGCCTCCCGCGCCCACGCGGTTTTCCACCACCACCGGCTGGCCGAGTTCACGCGCCAGCGGGATGGCCAGCGGCCGCGCCGTGATGTCGGCGATGCCGCCGGGCGCCAGCGGCACGATGAGGGTGACGGCCTGGCTGGTCTGGGCCAAGGCGCCGGAGCCGGCCAGCGCCAAGGCACCGGCCGCGGCGAAGCGCCGCCGGGTAAGCGGGTACTGCATGCAATGTCTCCTGGGATCGTTATAGTCAGAACGCGCCGCGCCGCTGTCCCGCGGCGGCGGCGGCGCTGGGGCGAGGCCGGAGCCTCAGAACGGGATGTCGTCGTCCATGTCGTCGAAGCCCGACGCCGGCTTGGGCGCGGCCGCGCGCGGGGC
>JAEZKX010000162.1 GCA_023436025.1 Pseudomonadota bacterium
CCATGCGGCGCCCCTGCATCGGCTTTGCGCGTTTGACGCAGGTCAAGACGCAACACCGCGCGGGCTTCAGGATGTACCAAGCCGCGTGAACCGAAGGAGGCTCCCATGCAAGGCCACGAACACCCCACTCCCGCGAGGGCCCGGTTCGTCCTCCGGGTCCACCTGCCACCGGTCGACGAGCCGGCCCAGCGCGCCTGCGAGCGGGTGCGCGAGGAGGAACGCCAGCACCTGGCGCAGGAAGTGCACGACACCCTCGGCGGCGAACTGGTCGCCGCGCGGCTGCAGCTCGCTTCCCTGGCCATGCGGCTTGGCCAGCAGCCGGCCGACATCGCCCAGCGCCTGGACCAGCTGCACGCGACCTTGCGCACCCTCGCCACGCTGAAAAGTCGCGTGCTCCATGGCCTGCGCCCCGATGCGCTGCACGGGCTCGGACTGGCGCGGGCGCTGCAGGCCATGGCCGGCTCCCTCGCGGCCGACGCTGGCATCCACCTGCGCATGGACCTCGACGATGTCCACGCCGACCAGGCCACGGAGCTGGTGATCTTCCGGGTGGTGCAGGAGTCCCTCACCAACATGGTCAAGCATGCCGGCGCCACCGAAGCCGAGATCGTGCTGCGCGAACAGCCCTGCGACGTGTCCCTGTTCGTGCGCGACAACGGGCGTGGTTTCGCCCTGGCGGACCAGGCCGTCTCCGGCCACGGCCTGGAGGGCATGCGCGGCCGGGTCGAAGCCGCCGGTGGCAGCCTGAGCGTGGCCTCCGACCCCGGCCGCGGCACGCAGATCGCGGTGCTGCTGCCGAAGTGCCCGCCGCCGAGCGCCTGAGCGCTGCGGCCGGGGCCCGGCCGCAGCCGAGCGCGCACGCTACTGCATGGCCGCCGATCCGAAGCCGGGAAAGATGGGCCGGCGTCCTGGATCGCCACGGAAGACCTTGCGCTCGCCCTTCTCCCGCTCGATGCCGCTTTGCAGCGCGCGCACCAGGCCCGCCAGCTGCGCCGACACGGCGGCGAACAGGTCTTCCGCGGCGACGATGCCGATGACCCCGCCCTCGTCGTCGATGACGAGCAGGCGCCGCACGCCCTCCTTCTCCATCGCGGCCACGGCTTCGTCCAGGCTGGCCGTGCCCCAGACCGCGACCGGCGGCGCCTTGGCCAGGTGGCCGGCGCGCAGGTCCTCGGCCGGTCCGGAGCGCCCCAGCACTTCCAGCGTGAGGTCGCGGTCGGTGAGGACGCCGACCACCTGGGCCGGCTCCACGCCGGTCACCACCACCAGCGCACCCACGTGTTCCTGAGCCATGAGGACGGCGGCATCGTGCAGCGAGGCCTCGGCATCGATGCCGACGACTTCGCGGTGGCAAAGGGATGCGATGTTCATCAAAAGCTCCTGTGACTGACGGACTGCGGTTGCAGCAATCTATGCAGGCATGCCAGCGGCGACATGACGCATGTCAAGCCGCGCGGCGCGCATGCGAACTTGCGGCAGATCAAGTGAAGCACTGCCGGAGCTTCTAGAGTGGAACCATCGCAATCACCGGGAGACCGGACCGTGAGACCGACTGCCGAAAGGCTGCTGTGGATGTACGAAACGATGCTGGTCATCCGCCACTACGAGGAAACGCTGGCCCAGGTCTACATGGAAGGCAAGCTGCCGCCCCAGATCCAGAAGGGGCTCGCCTTCGACATCGCCTCGGGCCCGGTGCCCGGCGAGATGCACCTGTCGGCGGGACAGGAGCCCGTCGCCGTCGGCGTGTGCGCACAGCTGACGGCGGCCGACACCGTCATCGGCACCCACCGGCCGCACCACTTCGCCATCGCCAAGGGCGTGCCACTCGACCGCATGACCGCCGAGATCTTCGGCAAGGCCACCGGGCTCGGCCAGGGCAAGGGCGGCCACATGCACCTGTTCGATCCCGAGCGGCGCTTCAGCTGCAGCGGCATCGTCGGCGCCGGCATGCCGGCGGCCTGCGGAGCCGCCCTCGCCGCCAAGCTGACCGGCAGCCGCGCGGTCGCCGTCGTCTTCTTCGGCGAAGGCGCAGCCAACCACGGCACCTTCCACGAGTCGCTCAACCTGGCGGCCCTGTGGAAGCTGCCGGTCCTGTTCATGTGCGAGGACAACGGCTGGGCCATTTCCGTGGGCAAGGACAAGGCCACGGCCGTGCCGTCCAACGCCCGCCGCGCCAGCGCCTACGGCATCCACGGGATCAGCGTCCGGGAGAACGATGCCGTCGCGGTGTTCGAGGCCTGCAGCGGCGCGCTGAAGAAGGCGCGCGAAGGCGGCGGCCCCACGCTGCTGGAGGTCAAGACCGACCGCTACTTCGGCCATTTCCAGGGCGATGCCGAGGTCTACCGTTCCAAGGAGGACGTCGCCGAGTTGCGCAAGCGCGACCCCATCGTGGTGATGGCCACCACCCTCAGGCGCCGCAACCTGCTGGACGACGCGCAGGACCGCGCGCTGCGCGAGCACACCGCGCACCGCGTGAACACGGCCTTCCGCTTCGCCCGCGCGAGCGCCTATCCCGACGTCGAAGATGCCACCAGGCACGTGTTCCACTGACAAGGAGACGCAAGATGGAAAAGGAACGCAAGCTCACGATGGCCCAGGCCATCGCGGAAGCCATCGGCCAGGAGATGGAGCAGGACCCGACGGTGTTCGCCATGGGCGAGGACATCGGCGTCTACGGCGGCATCTTCAGCGCCACCAGCGGGCTGCTGCAACGCTTCGGGCCCGACCGTATCCGCGACACCCCGATCTCCGAGAGCGCCTTCATCGGCGCGGCCAGCGGCGCCGCCGCGGCCGGGATGCGGCCGATCGTCGAGCTGATGTTCGTCGACTTCTTCGGCGTGTGCATGGACCAGATCTACAACCAGCTGGCCAAGAACTGCTACATGTCCGGTGGCGCGGTCAAGCAGCCGGTGGTGGTGATGACCGCCATCGGCGGCGGCTACGGCGATGCCGCCCAGCATTCGCAATGCCTCTATGGCACCTTCGCCCACCTGCCGGGCATGAAGGTCGTGGTGCCTTCCAACGCCTACGACGCCAAGGGCCTGATGCTGGCGGCCATCCGCGACGACAACCCGGTGGTCTACTTCTTCCACAAGGGCCTGATGGGACTGCCGTGGATGCAGCACCAGGAAGGCGCGACCGTGCACGTCCCCGCCGAGGCCTACACCCTGCCCTTCGGCAAGGCGGCCGTCGTGCGCAAGGGACGCCATGTCACCATCGTCACCCTCGGGCAGATGGTGCACAAGTCGCTGGCCGCGGCGAAGGTGCTGCAGGCCCAGGGCATCGAGGCCGAGGTGATCGACCTGCGCACGCTGGTGCCGCTGGACACCGCCACCGTGCTGGACTCCGTCGGCAAGACCGGCCGCCTGCTGGTCGTGGACGAGGACTACCTGCAGTTCGGCCTCAGCGGCGAGATCGCCGCCTGCGTGGCCGAGCACCTGGACCAGGTCAGCCTGAAGGCACCGGTGCGGCGTCTCGCGGTGCCGGGCGTGCCCATCCCCTACAGCCGTCCGCTGGAAGAAGCGGTGATTCCCTCGGTCGAGCGCATCGTGGATCTCTGCCGCGAGCTGACCGACGCCAGGCTCAAGGTTGCCGCGTGAGCCTCGACATCGTGGTGCCGGCCGGCGCCTGGGAAGGCGTGGACGACGGCGTCCAGGGCGTCGTCGACGCCTGGCTGGTGGCCGAGGGCGCGGCGGTCGAAGCCGGCGAGCCGCTGGTGCGGGCGATCCTGGTCAAGACGACGATCGAAGTCGAAGCCGTGGTTTCCGGCACGCTCGAGAAGATCCTGGTGCCCGCGGGCGAGAACTACGGCCGCGGCCAGGCGCTGGGCCGGCTCGCCCCAACGTGAGCGCGGGCCGGCAGGCACGGGCCTGGGTGGGCGCCGGCCGCCGCCCGGCCATCGTCCTGGGGCGCTGCCAGCATGGACTCGCGGTCGACGCGGCATCGTCCCTGCCGGTGCGACGCCGTGCGAGCGGCGGCGGCGCGGTGCTGACCGGACCATGGCTGCTGTGCGCCCTGGTCCGGCTGCCGCGCGAGCATCCGCTCACGCAGCACGGCCCCGCCATGCTCGCCCGCTGGCTGGGCGGCGTGCACCTGCAATGGCTGCGCCAGCAGGCCCTCGAAGGCGCCACGCTGCACGCCGGGCCACAGCGGGACCACTGGGCCTGCTTCGCCGGCTTCGGCGTCGGCGAAGTCACCGTCGGCGCGCGCAAGCTGACCGGCATCGCCCAGGCCTGGCGCCGCGCGGGCGTGGTGGCGGGCGCTGGCACCTTGCTCTACCCGCCGCCCTGGTCGCTGC
>JAEZKX010000279.1 GCA_023436025.1 Pseudomonadota bacterium
GCGCTGGGCGGGATCGTGCCGCAGACGGCCCGCCGGCTGCCGCCGTCCTGCTGCGGCCTGGCGGCCATCACCGCCCTGTTGCAGCCAGGACACAGTGTTTCAATGAAGTCGCGGAGCGGCGAAGCGGAGCATTGCCCCTGCCGATGCCCCTGAACCATAGTCCGCCGCATGGCCTGACCGGTCCGCTTTTTCTTGGGCGGACACCTGTCGAGGGGGACAGGGGGCCGCGGGACCTGCCGGCCACCAGAGGTCGGCGCGTGAGGAGGATTTGGGATGCGCAAGCTTCTGCTGGGCACGACCGCTGTGGTCGGCGCCGTCGTGATGGCCTCGACTGGTGCGATGGCCCAGGGCGCCGATCCGTTCCGGGCTGCTGGCCCGGCCATGACGTCGCATCGCGACCTGGAAGTCCGCCTGGGCGGCTTCTTCCGCTTCTACTACTCGAACACCACCCAGGACTACCTGAACACGCCGGCTGCCAACATGGGCAAGTCGGACTTCCAGGAAGAGACCGAGATCCACATCGTCGCCAATGGCAAGGCCGCCAACGGCCTGCGCTACGGCGTCGCGGTTGAGATCCAGAACGACAGCATCCGCCAGGCGACCCCGGGCGTGAGCACCAAGACGCAGCTCGACCTCGACGAGGTGTGGGGCTACGTGGCGGGCGATTTCGGCCAGCTGCGCTTCGGTGACGAAGACAACGTCTGGGGCCTGATGAGCCAGGGCCAGATCGCGAACTTCGCGACCGGCGGCCTGGACGGCGATTTCTATGACAGCCTGGCTGGCAACTCGCCGAACCTGAACCAGCCGTCCGACGCTGGCGACAACACCAAGATCATCTACATGTCGCCGCAGTTCGCCGGCTTCGACTTCGGCGCCAGCTTCGCCTTCAACACGGGCGAGGGCGAGCTGTCGGGCTGCACGGGCAGCAACACCTCCTGCGACCGCCTGGGCTCGACCAACACGGCCATCGCCCGCCGCCGCAACGAGGTCGTCGCCGCGCTCCGCTATCGCGGCAGCTTCTCCGGCGTGGGCATCGGCGCCTCGGCCGCCTATATCGGCGCCGACGTCGTGCAGAACAACAACGGCCCGTCCGCGCACCGCATCAATGTCGGCGCCTTCGGCCTGCAGCTGTCCGCCTACGGCTTCCTGGTCGGCGGTCAGTACCTGTTCGGCGACGCGGGCAACAACTTCTACACCCCGCGCCAGAAGGTTGACGGCGACCAGCGCCAGTTCAACTCCTTCAACGTGGGCGCGTCCTACACCCTCGGCCAGTTCACGGTCGGCACCCAGTACGGTGAGACCCGCTCGGCTGGTAACCAGTCCGTGGGCGTGACCGGCCCGCTGACCGGCGGCCGCACCGACAAGGGCTGGAGCGTCGGCGGCACCTACCGCATCGCCCCGGGCATCGAGTACATCGCCGAGTACACCTGGTACCAGATCAAGGAGTCGGGCTTCAACTTCGCCTCCGGCGCCGCGACCGGCACCAACGCCAACAACTCGGTGGACGGCCAGGTCTTCCTGACCGGCTTCCGCTTCGCCTTCTGATCCCCCACGGGATCGGAGAAGGGAGGGCGGCAGGGCAACCTGCCGCCCTCTTTTTTTCCCGCTTGCCTATCCACGCGATAGGGACGTAAGTGGCCGCCATGCTGAAGCACCGTGCCCGAGCCGCGCTGATCCTCCGGCCCCTGGTCGCTGCGCCCCTGATGCTCCTGGCATTGGCGGCCTGCGGCAGCGGTCGAATCGTCGAGAATGACGAATACAACAACGATTCCCGCCGCTCCCGCGTCGCCGGACGGCTGAGCGGGGAGCAGGACGGCCTGCTCATCATGGGCACCGACCGCTCCAACCGCGGCGGTGGCGCCGGGGCGGAGAGCGGCATCGGCGTGAACGCCTATCTGTGGCGCGCGACGCTCGACACCCTGTCCTTCCTGCCGCTCTCCTCGGCCGACCCCTTCGGCGGCGTCATCATCACCGACTGGTACTCGCCGCCCGCGACGCCGGGTGAGCGCTTCCGCGCCACCGCCTACATCATGGGCCGCCAGCTCCGCTCCGACGGGGTGCGCATCTCGGTCTTCCGGCAGGAGAACCGCAACGGCGCCTGGGTCGACGCGCCCGTGTCGCAGGCGACGGCGACCGACCTCGAGAACCAGGTGCTGACCCGCGCGCGCGAGCTGCGCAGCCAGACCGCCGCGCGCTGAGCCGCGCCGGCCCCAAGCCTTGAGGATGGGGCCCGGGGGAAGGCGGTTCCACCGGGCTTTTTCATGCCTGGGGGCCGCATGCCGCGGCGCCGCCCGGGCTCCGGCCGGCCGCGCCCTTCCCATCGGCGCCGCAACACCCTATGCCTTCCCTCCGCAAGTGATCGCCCTGGCCCGATGAACGACAGCACCACGCCCGCCCGCTACGATTTCGCCTCCGCCGAGCCCCGCTGGCAGCAGGAATGGGAGGCCCATGCCTGCTTCGCCGCGCCCGATGTGCCGGATGGCAGCAAGCCCAAATACTATGTGCTGGAGATGTTCCCCTACCCGTCGGGGAAGATCCATATGGGCCATGTGCGCAACTACACGCTGGGCGATGTGGTGGCGCGCTACAAGCGCGCGCGCGGCTTCCAGGTGCTGCACCCGATGGGCTGGGACGCCTTCGGCCTGCCGGCCGAGAACGCGGCGCGCGAGCGCGGCACCCACCCCGCCGCCTGGACCTACCAGAACATCGCCAACATGCGCGCCGAGCTGAAGCGCATGGGCCTGTCGATCGAGTGGGACCGGGAGTTCGCCACTTGCGACCCCGCCTATTACGGCCAGCAGCAGAAGCTTTTCCTTCAGTTCCTGAAGGGCGGCCTGGTCGAGCGGAAGGAAAGCTGGGTCAACTGGGACCCGGTCGACCACACCGTGCTCGCCAATGAGCAGGTGATCGACGGGCGCGGCTGGCGCTCCGGCGCGCCGGTCGAGAAGAAGAAGCTCTCCCAGTGGTTCTTCTCGATCACGAAGTTCGCGCCCGAGCTGCTCTCGGCCCTCGACGGCCTCGACCGCTGGCCCGAGCGGGTCAAGCTGATGCAGGCCAACTGGATCGGCCGCTCCGAGGGCGCGCGGGTGCGCTTCGAGCTGGAGACGCCGGTCGCGGGGCAGGATTCGGTCGAGGTCTTCACCACCCGCCCCGACACGCTGTTCGGCATGTCCTTCCTGGCGGTCGCGGCCGAGCACCCGCTGGCCGCCGCCGCCGCCGCGCAGAACCCCGGGATCGCCGACTTCATCAACGAGGTGCGCGCGCTCGGCACCTCGGAGGCCGCCATCGAGCAGGCCGAGAAGCGCGGCATCGACACCGGGCTGCGGGTGAAGCACCCCTTCCTGGAAGGCGTCACCTTCCCGGTCTGGATCGCCAATTTCGTGCTGATGGAATACGGCACGGGCGCCATCTTCGGCTGCCCCTCCGGCGACCAGCGCGACCTCGACTTCGCCCGCAAGTACGGCCTGCCGGTGCCGCCGGTCATCCTGCCGCCCGGCGAGGACCCCGCGACATTCGCCATCGGCAAGACGGCCTACACGGATGACGGGGTGCTCTACAATTCGGGCTTCCTCGACGGGATGACGACCGAGGCCGGCAAGCGCGCCGCGATCGACGCGCTGGAGGCCAGCGGCAAGGGCCAGGGCATCGTCAACTGGCGCCTGCGCGACTGGGGCGTCTCGCGCCAGCGCTACTGGGGCTGCCCGATCCCGGTGATCCATTGCGAGGCCTGCGGCGCCGTCCCGGTGCCCGAGGACCAGCTGCCGGTGGTGCTGCCCGAGGATGTCGATTTCTCGAAGCCCGGCAACCCGCTCGACAGCCATCCGAGCTGGAAGCACGTCGCCTGCCCGTCCTGCGGCAAGCCCGCGACCCGCGAGACCGACACCTGCGACACCTTCGTCGACAGCTCCTGGTATTTTGCGAGATTCACCGCGCCGAAGGCGGCGACGCCCCTGAACCCGGATGCCGCCAATGCCTGGCTGCCGGTCGACCAGTATATCGGCGGCATCGAGCATGCGATCCTGCACCTGCTCTATTCCCGCTTCTTCACCCGCGGCCTGAACCGGCTGGGGCTGCTGGAGACGGCCGAGCCCTTCGCCGGGCTGTTCACCCAGGGCATGGTGCAGCACGCCTCCTACAAGGCGCAGGATGGCAGGTGGCTGGCGCCCGACGAGGTCGAGGTGGCGGCCGATGGCAGCGCCACCGACAAGGCCACGGGCCTCTCCGTCACCGTGTCGCGCAACGACAAGATGTCGAAGTCGAAGCGCAACACCATCGACCCCGGCGCCATCATCGACCGCTTCGGCGCCGACACGGCGCGCTGGTTCATCCTCTCCGACAACCCGCCCGACCGCGACATGGAGTGGACCGAGGCCGGCGTCTCCGGCGCCTTCCGCTTCAGCCAGCGGCTGTGGCGGCTGGTGCAGGCGGCGCTGCCCGCGCTGCCCGCCCCCGGCGCCCCGCACGCGGCCGAGCCCTGCCG
>JAEZKX010000282.1 GCA_023436025.1 Pseudomonadota bacterium
GCCGCAGCCGATGTCGAGGATGGCCGCCGCCGGCGGCAGCGGCAGGCGCATCAGTTCCGCTTCGGCCAGGGCGGCGAAGCGGTAGGTGTCGGGCCCGAAGAAGACCGCGTCCTGCTGCGTGGTCGGATAGGCCGAGTGCGCCAGCAGCAGATCGCCCAGCGACGAGAAGCGCACCCGGCTGGCCAGCAGGCCATCCCCGCGGTCCTCCAGCAGGCCGCCCGCGCGCAGTTGCGCCAGCACCTCGTCGGGCAGCAGGTCGGCGCGGAACGGTCGGCTCCAGCCGAAGATGCCGCGCAGGTCGCGCGCCGGCGCGCTGCCGTCACGGCGCAGCACGCGCGCGTGCGTGGCGGGGGTCGGCGTGACGAAGTGGTAGCCCTGGCCGCGCAGCCAGCGGCCCGTGTCGCGCAGGGCCTGGTCGGCGAGCGCGTTCATCGCGGGGCGCGCGATAACCCCGCGCGCGCTGCGGACGCGGCCACGCACGGTAGAGGCTGGAACACAGAAGCCATGCTCATGCGCGCAGCCTCGCGTCCGCGCGGTCGCGCCTCTGTAGGCGCAGGCGCCATGCGGCGGCAAGACAGTGTTGTGTGGCGCTGCGGCGCGATGCGGCGGGAAGTTGCAACCCGACGCCGTGGACCGCGCGGCGCTACAGCAGCGCCGGATTGGCGCGCCACACCGTCCAGGTCAGCGCCGAGGCGAAGCCGACCCAGGCCAGGTAGGGCAGCAGGAGCAGGCCCGCCGCGCGGCTGATCCGCCAGAAGGCCACCAGCGTCGCCAGCACCAGGGCCAGCAGCAGCAGGACCTCGGCGAAGGCCAGCATGCCGTTGCGCCAGGCGAAGAACAGCCAGGACCACAGTGCATTCGCGGCCAGCTGGGCCAGGAAGAGAACCAGCGCGCGCCGGCGCTGCGGCGCGTCCTGGCGCCGCCACACCAGCCAGGCCGCCACCCCCATCAGCAGGTACAGCGCGGTCCACACCGGACCGAACACCGAGGCCGGCGGAGCCCAGGCCGGGCGATTCAGCTGGCCGTAGAAGTCGCCGGCGTCGAGCGATGCCACCGAGCCGATGGCGGCCGCGACCGCGACGATGGCGATCCAGCCGAGGAGGCCGAGGAAGGGCTTCTGGGGTCTGCGTTGCTGCATCGGCCGAGCCTACAGCAGCCGCGCCGCACGCGGGGGCGCCTGCAGCCGAAGCTGCGCAATCGGCCCCGTCAATCCGGCGCGCCGCGGCCGAACATGATGATGGCCATCCCCGCCAGGCTCACCGCGACGCCCACCGCATCGGTCACCGTCGGCCGGATGCCGTCCACTGCCCACAGCCAGAGGATCGCCACGCCGATGTAGACGCCGCCGTAGGCGGCATAGACCCGCCCGGCCGCCGTGGGATGCAGCGTCAACAGCCAGGCGAACAGCGCCAGGCTGGCAGCGGCCGGCACCAGCAGCCAGGCCGAGCGGTCCTGCCGCAGCACCAGGTAAGGCAGGAAGCAGCCGACGATCTCGGCCAGCGCGGTGACCGTGAACAGGCCGAAGGTCTTGAGGACGTCCATGGCGGGCATGCTAATGCGCCGATGCCCACGCGCAACCGGCTTGCCGCCACGCGTGCGCCACTGTTGCCTGGGCGCGAAGCGGTGCAGGCGAGAATGGCGCAGGAGACCAAGCACAGATGCAGCAACAGAGCCACCCGGCCCGGTCCGCGCTGCGGACCGTACGCACCGCCTTCGACACCATCACCCACGCCCTCGCGCAACGTTGCGCACCGGCCGGACGCCTGCAGGCGAGCCTGCTCGACGCCCACCAGGTGGCCAGCTTCGCGCTGGCCTGGGCAGCGGCGGAGCTGCTGTCCGCCGAGACCGCGGTGCAATCCATCGGCGACGAGGCGACGCTGGACGACCGCCTGGCGCTTCTCTACGCGGTGGACGCCGCGGTGGCGGTGATGGACCGCCTGGAGGCGATCGCGCTGGATCTCGGCTGTGACCTTGCCGCGCTGCAGGCCTTGCGCGCCGACGCCGGCTTCAAGGCCTGGCGCCGCGATGCGGGCGGCGCGCGGGCGCTGGAGGCGGCCGGCCGCGCCGTCGCCGAGGCCGATGGCGAGGTCGGCCTGGTCGCGCTCGACGAAACGCATGCGCAGGCCCAGCAGGCCTTCCGCCGTTTCGCCGCCGAAGTGGTCGCGCCGCAGGCCGAAGCCATCCACCGGCAGGACCTCACCGTCCCCGAGGGCCTGCTGCAGCCGTTGCGCGAGATGGGCGTGTTCGGCCTGTCGATCCCCGAACGCTTCGGCGGCAGCGCCCCCGACGAGCGCGAGGACGCGCTGCTGATGGTGCTGGTCACCGAGGCGCTGTCCGAAGCCTCGCTGGCCGCGGCGGGCAGCCTGATCACGCGGCCCGAGATCCTCGCGCGCGCCCTGCTCACCGGCGGCACGCCGCAGCAGCAGGCGCACTGGCTGCCGCAGCTCGCGCGGGGCCGGCCGCTGTGCGCCATCGCCATCACCGAGCCCGACCACGGCTCGGATGTGGCCGGCCTCACGC
>JAEZKX010000329.1 GCA_023436025.1 Pseudomonadota bacterium
GGCCCCAGAACGCCGGCCGCCAGGCCGGCCGCGCCGACGCTGCCGGCGGTGGTGATCAGGCGGCGGCGCGCCGTGTCGACGGGGAGGCGCTTCATGGCTGCAAGGCTCCGGTCCTGCGTTGATGGGCCGTCGGTCCCTCGCCGGCCACGGCCACGGGCTCCAGCCCGAACCGCCCGGCTTCGGCGGCGAAGAAGGCGCCGGTGAAATCGGCCAGGGCGCGGTAGAAGTCGGCGCCGGCCGCATGGCGCGTGTCGTCCAGGCATGCGCCGGCCCAGCCGCCCAGGTGCCGCTCGAAGAATCCGGCCTGCTGCAAGGTGTCGGCGCCGCGTTCGATCAGAAGCCGCATGGCTTCGCACAGCGCGCCGAGGTGGTCCTCGAGTTCGGTCGCGCCTTCCCTGCGCGCCAGGCCCAGCGCCTGGAGGTCGCTGCGCAGCAGCGCCAGCGGCTTGTCCATGAGGCAGCCGGCGACATAGAAGCACTCGTAGGGGTTCAGGCGCGGGTTGCCGGCCGAGACGAACAGCGCGCCGAACTCGTCCGCCGCGCTGTGCGCGCAGCGCTCGGCCGCCTGTTGCAGCGCGCTCCAGGCCCGCGCCGCATCGCCGAGGTGGGGCGCCGGCCACGGCGGCGCGCCGGGCAGCGCCGCCAGCGCCTGGCCCTGCGGCTCCAGCCACAGCATGGCGAGCAGTGCGTAGACATCGGCACGGTCCGGGTCCTGCATGGCGTCCTCCGTGGAACCAGAATACGAACGAAAACCCGACCATGCGGCGCCGGCGACATTTGTTGCATTTCCTCGTCTTTCATGCGGGACGCCCGGACGCTGGACAATGGAGGGATGGAACAACTGAGCGAGTGGCTGGCGCATTGCGAGCGGCTGCATCCGAAGACGATCGAACTGGGCCTGGACCGCGTGCGCGCCGTCGCGCAGCGCATGGACCTGCGTTTCCGCTGCCCGGTGGTGACGGTGGCCGGCACCAACGGCAAGGGATCCACCTGCGCCATGCTGGAGGCCATTGCGCTGCAGGCGGGCTGGCGCACGGGCGTGTACACCTCGCCCCACCTGGTGCACTTCCAGGAACGCTGCCGCGTCGGCGGCGAGATCGTGCAGGCGGCCGAACTGGTGCCGCATTTCGAGCGGGTGGAGGCCGCGCGCGGCGGTGCCACGCTGACCTACTTCGAGTTCACCACCCTCGCCATCCTGTCGCTGCTGGCGCAGGCCGAACTGGACGTGGCCATCCTCGAGGTGGGGCTGGGCGGCCGGCTGGACGCGGTGAACATCGTCGACACCGACTGCGCCATCGTCACCAGCATCGCGCTGGACCACATGGACTACCTGGGTCCCGACCGCGAGAGCATCGGCCGCGAGAAGGCCGGCATCCTGCGCGCCGGCCGGCCGGCGATCGTCAGCGACCCGGTGCCGCCGCACAGCCTGCTGGCCTACGGCAACGCGATCGGCGCCGACCTGTGGCTGCTGGGGCGCGACTTCAATTTCTCGGGCGACAAGCAGCAGTGGAACTGGGCCGGCCGCGGCCGCCGCTACGCCGGCCTGGCCTATCCGGCGCTGCGCGGGGCCAACCAGCTGATGAACGCCGCCGGCGTGCTGGCGGCCTTCGAGGCCCTGCGCGCGCGCCTGCCGATCACGGCGCAGGCGGTGCGCAACGGCCTGGCCATGGTGGAACTGCCCGGACGCTTCCAGATCGTGCCGGGCCAGCCGACGCTGGTGCTGGACGTCGCCCACAACCCGCATTCGGTGGCGGCGCTGGCCGCCAACCTCGACGCCATGGGCTTCTATCCCGCCACGCATGCGGTGTTCGGCGCCATGGTCGACAAGGACCTGGACCAGATGCTCGCCAGGCTCGATCCGGTGGTGGACCGCTGGTACTTCACCGACCTGCCGACGCCGCGCGCCGCGTCCGGCAGCGACCTGCATGCGCGCTGGCAGGCGCTGTCCACCCGCAAGGACGCCGCCGCCAGCGTGCATGCGAGTCCGCGCGCCGCCCTGCAAGCCGCGGTCGAGCAGGCCGACCCCGCTGATAGAATCCTCGTGTCCGGCTCCTTCTTTACCGTGGGCGGCGTCCTCGAGCGGGGCGTGCCCCGGCTGGCTGCCAAACACCTGGGCTGATCGCCCCATCCATGGCCTTGTTCAAGTTGCGCAAAAAGGTCGACGAACCGGTGGCGGCTGCCGCAGCACCGGCAGAAAGCATCGAGGTGGTGCGCCGCCGCGCGCGGCACCGGCTGATCGGCGCGGTGGTCCTCGTGCTGGCCGGCGTCATCGGTTTCCCCCTTCTCTTCGACACGCAGCCGCGGCCCGTGGCCGTGGACATTCCCATCGTCATTCCCGATCGCAACAAGGTCGCGCCCCTGGCGTCGCCCTTGCCGCAGGCCAGCGTGGGCAAGGTCGAAGCGGCGAGCGCGCCGGCGGTGGAATCGCGCCCGGTGGAGAGCGCGCCGGCCGAAAGCCGGGTGGCGGCCGTGGAACCCGCGCCGGCACCGGCACCGCGGCCGGTCGCGGCCGAGAGCAAGGCTGCCGCTTCCGAACCCAGACCCGCCGAGGCGAAACCCGCCGCGCCGGAGCGCCCCACGCCGCCACCGGCCGTGGCCAAGGCCGACACCGACCGCCAGGCCAAGGGCGACGAGGCCGCCAAGGCGCGCGCCCTGCTGGAAGGCCGCGCGGTCGCCGCCGTGGGCGGCGGGCGTTTCGTGGTGCAGGTGGGCGCGTTCGCCGAGGATGCCAAGGCGCGCCAGGCGCAACTGAAACTCGATCGTGCCGGCCTGCGGAACTACCGGCAGGTGGCCGAGACCGAAGAAGGCAAGCGCATCCGCGTGCGGGCCGGCCCGTTCGCCTCGCGCGCCGAGGCCGACCAGGCGGCCGAGAAGATCAAGGGGCTGGATTTGCCGGCCCGCGTCCTTACGTTGTAGTGGCGACGCTCGACTGGGTGGTTGCCGCCGTCCTGCTGGCCTCCGTGCTGCTGGGGCTGTGGCGAGGGCTGGTATACGAAGTGCTCTCGGTGCTGGCGTGGATCGCCGCCTTCGTGCTGGCGCAATGGTTCGCGCCGGCGGTGGCGGCCTGGCTGCCGATGGACAGCTGGACCGAGCCGCTGCGCTATGCGGCCGGGTTCGTGCTGGTGTTCATCGCGGCGGTGTTCGCCGGCGGGCTGCTGGCATGGATGATCAAGAAGCTGGTCGAGGCCGTGGGCCTGCGGCCGGTGGACCGGGCGCTGGGCGGCATGTTCGGCCTGGTGCGCGGAACGGTGCTGGTGCTGGCGCTGGCCGTGGTGGTGCACCTGACGCGCTGGCACACCAGCGACTGGTGGCTGGAGTCGGTGACGGGCGGCGTGGCAACGGCCGCCCTGCGAGGTTTGAAGCCGGTGGTGCCCGATCGTTTCGGCGCCTACCTGCCGGTCTGAAGGAAAGCGGATACATCTATGTGCGGAATCGTGGGGGTCGTGAGCCAGGGCCCCGTCAACCAGCTGATCTACGACGCCCTGCTGCTGCTGCAGCATCGCGGCCAGGACGCCGCGGGCATCGTCACGCTGCAGGGCCGCAAGGTGTACATGCACAAGGCCAAGGGCATGGTGCGCGACGTCTTCCGCACCCGCAACATGCGCGCGCTGCCGGGCAACGCGGGCCTGGGCCAGGTGCGTTATCCGACCGCCGGCAATGCCTACAGCGAGGAAGAGGCCCAGCCCTTCTACGTCAACGCGCCCTTCGGCATCACGCTGGTGCACAACGGCAACCTGACCAACGCCCAGGCGTTGAAGACCGAGCTGTTCTCCACGGACCACCGCCACATCAACACCGAGAGCGACTCGGAGGTGCTGGTGAACGTGTTCGCGCACGAACTGGAGCGCACCACGCGCGGCGCCACCCTGCGGCCCGAAGACGTGTTCGCCGCGGTCGCCAACGTGCACAAGCGGGTGCGCGGCTCCTACGCGGTGATCGCCCTCATCGCCGGACACGGCCTGCTCGCCTTCCGTGACCCGCACGGCATCCGGCCCTTGAGCATGGGCCGCGGCGCCGACGGCACGCTGATGGTGGCCAGTGAATCCGTGACGCTGGAGGGCACGGGCCACCGCTTCGAGCGCCACGTGGCGCCGGGCGAGGCGATCTTCATCGACCTGGCCGGCAACGTGCACGCGCGCCAGTGCGCCGACAGCCCCAAGCTCACCCCCTGCATCTTCGAGTACGTCTACCTGGCGCGGCCCGACTCGGTGATGGATGGCATCTCGGTCTACCAGGCGCGCCTGAACCTGGGCGAGTCGCTCGCCAAGCGCGTGATCTCCACCGTTCCGCCCAACGAGATCGACGTGGTGATCCCCATCCCCGAATCCAGCCGGCCGAGCGCCATGCAGCTGGCGCAGCTGCTGGGCATTCCCTACCGCGAGGGCTTCGTCAAGAACCGCTACGTGGGCCGCACCTTCATCATGCCGGGCCAGAGCGTGCGCAAGAAGAGCGTGCGCCAGAAGCTCAACGTGATCGAAAGCGAGTTCAAGGGTCGCAACGTGCTGCTGGTCGACGACTCCATCGTGCGCGGCACGACCAGCCGCGAGATCGTGCAGATGGCGCGCGATGCCGGCGCCCGCAAGGTCTACATGGCCAGCGCCGCGCCGCCGGTGCGCTATCCCAACGTCTACGGCATCGACATGCCGACCGCCGCGGAGCTGGTCGCGCACGGCCGCACCGTGGACGAGGTGCGCGAGCTCATCGGCTGCGACGCCCTGATCTACCAGGACGTCGAAGGCATGAAGAAGGCCATCGGCAGCCTCAACCCCCAGCTGGACGGCTTCGATGCCTCGTGCTTCGACGGGGTCTACGTCACCGGCGACATCAATGCCGAGGACATCGCCAGGATCAATGCCGCCCGCGTGGGCCAGGAAGACCCGCTGGAAGAAAACACCAGCCGCCTGGCCATCCCGAACGCGCAGGAAGCCTGAGGACTTCCCAGCCGGGCAGGCGGGTAGCCAAACAGCCGGACGCAAAAGTCGCAAAAGTCGCAAAAGTCGCGCAAAGGTCGCGAAAGAACATCCTTGAAGGATGGGGTTCCTTTTGCGACTTTTGCGCAGCCTTTGCGCCTTTTGCGTCCGGCTGTCCGCCTTTCGGCTTTCAGCGTCGGTGAGACAATCGCTGCGTGAAAGTCCGAACCCGCTTCGCCCCTTCGCCGACCGGCTTCATCCACCTCGGCAACATCCGCTCCGCCCTCTATCCGTGGGCCTTCGCCCGCTCGCAGGGCGGCACCTTCGTGCTGCGCATCGAGGACACCGACCAGGAGCGCTCCTCGCAGGAGGCCGTCGATGTCATCCTCGAGGCCATGCGCTGGCTGGGCCTGGACCCGGACGAGGGGCCGTTCTACCAGATGCAGCGCATGGACCGCTACCGCGAGGTCATCGCGCAGATGCAGGAAAAAGGGCTGGTCTACCCCTGCTACATGAGCGTGGCGGAGCTCGACGCCCTGCGCGAGCGGCAGATGGCCGCCAAGCAGAAGCCGCGCTACGACGGCACCTGGCGCCCCGAACCCGGCAAGACGCTGCCCACCCCGCCCGAAGGCGTGCAGCCCGTGCTGCGCTTTCGCAACCCGGTCGGCGGCGTGGTCGCCTGGGACGACAAGGTCAAGGGCCGCATCGAGATCAGCAATGACGAACTCGACGACCTGGTGATCGCGCGCCCCGACGGCACGCCCACCTACAACTTCTGCGTGGTGGTCGACGACATCGACATGCAGATCACGCACGTGATCCGCGGCGACGACCACGTGAACAACACGCCGCGCCAGATCAACATCTTCCGTGCGCTCGGCTACGAGCCGCCGGTGTTCGCGCACCTGCCCACCGTGCTGAACGAGCAGGGCGAGAAGATGAGCAAGCGCAACGGCGCCAAGCCGGTCACCCAGTACCGCGAAGAGGGCTACCTGGCCGACGCGGTGGTGAACTACCTGGCGCGCCTGGGCTGGTCGCACGGCGACGACGAGATCTTCAGCCGCGAGCAGTTCCTGCAGTGGTTCGACCTGGACCACCTGGGACGCAGCGCCGCGCAGTTCGACGAGGCCAAGCTGCGCTGGGTGAACAGCCAGCACATGAAGGCGATGGACAACGACGCGCTGGCGATGCTGGTGCAGGACCTGCTGGCCAAGCGCGGCATTGCCGCCGACGAACGCCTGCCGGCGATCTGCGGCCTGTTCAAGGACCGCTGCGACACCACGCTGGTGCTGGCCGACTGGGCCCAGCGCTTCTACACGGACGTCGTGCCCAACGAGGACGAGGTGAAGAAGCACATCACCGATGGCGTGCGCCCCGCCATCGGCATGCTGGCGAAGATGCTCGAGGCCTGCCCCTGGACCAAGGAAGACATCAACGAGGCCATCAAGGAAACGCTGCGCGCCACCGGCCTGAAGATGCCGCAGCTGGCCATGCCGGTGCGCGTTCTGGTGATGGGAACGGCGCAGACGCCGTCGCTCGATGCGGTGCTGGCGCTCAGTCCGCGCGATCGTGTGCTGGGGCAACTCGGGAATGCCTGATTTTTCAGTGTAGAATTCAAGGCTCGACACCAGACGGGGGTATAGCTCAGCTGGGAGAGCGCTTGCATGGCATGCAAGAGGTCTGCGGTTCGATCCCGCATACCTCCACCAAAGTGTCGAACGGTTCGCAAGAGCCAGTCCAAGGTTATGACCCTATCGTCTAGAGGCCTAGGACATCACCCTTTCACGGTGAGTACCGGGGTTCGAATCCCCGTAGGGTCGCCAAACAAGCCGCACGGCGAGTAGGCAAACGAGGCGCAGTTCCTCGCCTTCGCG
>JAEZKX010000340.1 GCA_023436025.1 Pseudomonadota bacterium
GGCCAGCTGGCGCGCCATCTCGGCGCCGATGCCGTCGGAGGCCCCGGTGATGACGGTGACGTTCATGGGCGCCACTTTAGACGCTCGGATGAGCCCGCGGCCTCAATTGAAGCAGGCCCACACCAGGTCGCCGACGGCCACCATCATCTCCGGCTGCACGTACCACGCGAACACGCCCGCGAGCAGCGCCGCCGCGGCGGCCCAGGCGACGACGTGGCCGGCGCGCCTCATGCCGCCTGCGGCACCGGGCCGCGCTGGATGGGCGCTTCGCGCACCCGCAGGTTGACCAGGGCAGCGAACACGCCCAGGGCGATGGAGATGTACCAGACCAGGTCGTAGTTGCCCGCGCGGTCGTACAGGTAGCCGCCCAGCCACACGCCCATGAAGGAGCCGACCTGGTGGCTGAAGAACACGAAGCCGCTGAGCATCGACAGGTGGGCCACGCCGAAGATCTGTGCCACGGTGGCATTGGTGGGCGGCACGGTCGACAGCCACAGGAAGCCGATGGCGGCGGCGAACAGGTAGACCGACCAGGGCGTCAGCGGCGCCAGCAGGAAGAGGGTGATGGCGATCGAGCGTCCCAGGTAGATGCTGGCCAGGATCTTGCGCTTGGCGAACTTCTGCCCCAGGGAGCCGGCGATGTAGGAGCCGAACACGTTGAACAGGCCGATGAGGGCCAGCGCGGTGGTGGCCACCTGCGGCGACAGGCCGTTGTCCTTCAGGTAGCTGGGCAGGTGCACGCCGATGAACACGACCTGGAAGCCGCAGACGAAGTACCCTGCCGTGAGTAGCAGGAAGCTCGGGTAGCGCAAGGCCTCGGCCACCGCCCGGCCCACGCTCTGGTCGCGCACCGGCGTCTGGCCGCCGGCAAAGCCCGGTTCGCGCAGCCCCCAGGCCAGGGGAAGGATCAGCAGCACCGCGGCCGCCAGCACGAGGAGCGCCTCTTTCCAGCCCAGGAAGCTGATCAGCCAGCCGTCCAGAGGCAGCATCAGGAACTGGCCGAAGGAGCCAGCCGCCGCCGCCACGCCCATGGCCCAGGACCGCTTGGCCGGATCGATGTTGCGGCCGATCACACCGTAGATCACCGCGTAGGTGGTGCCGGCCTGCGCCGCGCCGATCAGCAGGCCGGCGGTCACCGCGAACAGCGCCGGCGTGGTGGAGGCGGCCATGCCCCACAGGCCGAGCGCGTACAGCAGGGCGCCGCCGACCAGCACCCGGAAGGCGCCGAAGCGGTCGGCCAGCATGCCGGCGAAGATGCCGCAGACGCCCCAGGCGAGGTTCTGCACCGCCAGGGCGAAGGAGAAGGTCTCGCGGTTCCAGCCCTGGGCCTGGGTGATGGGCTGCAGCCACAGGCCGAAGCCGTGGCGGATGCCCATGGAGAGGGTGACGATCAGGGCGCCGCAGGCCAGGACCTGGACCATCGAGAGCTTGGGAGCAGGCGAATGCATGGGACGGCATTGTCGCCATTTGTGTCGCCGCGTTCCTTGCCGCGGAAGCGACAACCCTGTTGAAATGTTTGGCCCGGATTGATGAAGCCGTTGCATGAATGCAAGGTAACTGGACGTTCATCCAGTAGATCCGGGCGCCGCCGCTACAATCCGCCGCCTATATGGCCACCAAACCGTCGTCCGAGTATTCCGAAGGTTCCATCCGGGTGCTGAAGGGCCTCGAGCCCGTGAAGCAGCGCCCCGGCATGTACACGCGCACCGACAACCCGCTGCACATCCTGCAGGAAGTGCTGGACAACGCCGCCGACGAGGCGCTGGCCGGGCACGGCAAGCGCATCAAGGTCACGCTGCACGCCGACGGCTCCGTCAGCATCGAGGATGACGGCCGCGGCATTCCATTCGGCCTGCACCCCGAGGAGAAGGCGCCCGTGATCGAGCTGGTCTACACCCGGCTGCATGCCGGCGGCAAGTTCGACAAGGGCAAGGGCGGCGCCTACAGCTTCTCCGGCGGCCTGCACGGCGTCGGCGTGTCGGTCACCAACGCGCTGGCCAAGCGGCTGGAGGTCACCACGTACCGCGAGGGCCAGGTCGCCTCCATCGTCTTCTCGGGCGGCGACGTGGTGGAGAAGCTCAAGGTCCGCAAGGCGGGCGAGGGCGACCGCCGGCAGGGCACCTCTGTGCGCGTGTGGCCCGACGGGAAGTACTTCGAGTCGACCGCGCTGCCCATGAACGAGCTGGCCCACCTGCTGCGCAGCAAGGCGGTGCTGATGCCGGGCGTGACCGTGCAACTGACCGACGAGAAGAAGAAGGACAGCCAGACCTGGCAGTACAAGGGCGGCCTGCGCGACTACCTGCTGCAGACGCTCACCGGCGACCCGGTGATCCCGCTGTTCGAGGGCGAGGGCTTCGCCGAGAACAACGAGAACTTCGCCGAGGGCGAGGGCGCCGCCTGGTGCGTGGCCTTCACCGAGGACGGCCAGCCGGTGCGCGAGAGCTACGTCAACCTCATTCCCACCACCGCCGGCGGCACCCACGACAGCGGCCTGCGCGACGGCCTGTTCAACGCGGTCAAGAGCTTCATCGAGCTGCACAACCTGCAGCCCAAGGGCGTGAAGCTGCTGCCCGAGGACGTCTTCGCCCGCGCTTCCTACGTGCTGTCGGCCAAGGTGCTGGATCCGCAGTTCCAGGGCCAGATCAAGGAACGCCTGAACTCGCGCGACGCCGTCCGCCTGGTGTCGTCCTTCGTGCGGCCGGCGCTGGAACTGTGGCTCAACCAGCATGTCGACTACGGCAGGAAGCTGGCCGAGCTCGCCATCAAGGCGGCGCAATCGCGCCAGAAGGCCGGCCAAAAGGTCGAGAAGCGCAAGGGCTCGGGCGTGGCCGTGCTGCCGGGCAAGCTGACCGACTGCGAGAGCAAGGACCTCTCGCACAACGAGATCTTCCTGGTGGAGGGCGATTCCGCCGGCGGCAGCGCCAAGATGGGCCGCGACAAGGAATGCCAGGCCATCCTGCCGCTGCGCGGCAAGGTGCTCAACACCTGGGAGGTCGAGCGCGACCGGCTGTTCGCCAACACCGAGATCCACGACATCGCCGTGGCCATCGGCGTCGACCCGCACGGGCCCGACGACACGCCCGACCTGTCCGGCCTGCGCTACGGCAAGATCTGCATCCTGTCGGACGCCGACGTCGACGGCTCGCACATCCAGGTGCTGCTGCTGACGCTGTTCTTCCGCCACTTCCCCAAGCTGATCGAGTCCGGCAACGTCTACGTGGCGCGCCCGCCCCTGTTCCGCGTCGACACGCCGGCGCGCGGCAAGAAGCCGGCCGGCAAGCAGTACGCGCTGGACGAGGGCGAGCTCAATGCCATCCTCGACAAGCTGCGCAAGGAAGGCGTGGCCGAGGGCAAGTGGACCATCAGCCGCTTCAAGGGCCTGGGCGAGATGAGCGCCGAGCAGCTGTGGGAGACCACGCTCAACCCCGACACCCGCCGGCTGCTGCCGGTGCAGCTGGGCCGGTTCGACTTCTCCGGCACCGAGAGCCTGATCACCAAGCTGATGGGCAAGGGCGAGGCCGCGGCCCGGCGCGAGCTGATGGAGCTGCACGGCGACGAGGTCGAGGTGGACATCTGATGGCCGGAGGCCGGGCATGAGCCGCGTCCGCCTGCGCCCCACGCTGCAGAGCGACATCGACTTCGTCCTCTCGCTGGAGCAGGACCCGGACAACCTGCCCTTCATCACGCCCTGGGAGCGCACGCAGCACGAAGCCGCGATCCGCTTCCCGGACTTCCGCCACTTCGTCATCGAGGCCGGGCCGGCCCTCGCCGCCGCCGGCTTCCTGATCCTGATCGGCTGCCGCAGCCGGCACCAGTCGCTGGAACTCAAGCGCATGGTGGTGCAGGCCAAGGGGCAGGGCGTGGGGCGCGCCGCCCTGCGCGTGGTGAAGAAGGTGGCCTTCGACGACCTGGGTGCGCACCGCCTGTGGCTGGACGTGAAGAAGCGCAACGCCCGCGCCCAGGCGCTCTATGCCGGCGAAGGCTTCGTCGTCGAGGGCGAGCTGCGCGAAGCCGTGCGCGAGGCCGAGGGCTTCGAATCGCTGCTGGTCATGTCGATGCTGGAACGCGAATTCGCCGCCCGGCGCAGTGGCCAGCTGGAGTTGCCGGCGTGAAGCGCTGGGCCGCCGTCCTCGCCCTGTGCGCGGCCGCGGTGGTCCCGGCGCATGCCGAGGTCTGGGGCTTCGTCGACGCGCACGGCGTGGCGCACTTCGCCGCCGAGAAGATCGACGAGCGCTACGAGCTGTTCTTCCGCGGCGGCGAGAGTTTCGACACCGCCGGCGGGATGAAGACGCCGCGCCAGGTGGCCGTGCCCACCGGGTCGAGCGCGCGGTTGCTGGCCTTCTTCGACATCTCGCCCAGCTACAAGGTGGTGAAGCACCACCTGCGCGCGGCGGCGCGGGAGCACGGCGTCGACTACGAGCTGCTCAAGGCGGTGATCGCCACCGAATCCGGCTTCGACGCCGCGGCGGTCTCGCCCAAGGGCGCCATCGGCCTGATGCAGGTGATGCCGGCCACCGCGCAGCGCTACGGCGTGCAGGGCGACGACCGGATGCCGCTGCACACGAAGCTGGCCGACCCGCGCACCAACATCCGCGCCGGCACGCGCTACCTGCGCGACCTGATGCGCATGTTCCCCGGCCAGCTCGAGCTGGTGCTGGCGGCCTACAACGCCGGCGAGGGCGCGGTGCAGCGCGCCGGCAACCGCATCCCCAACTACCGCGAGACGCAGAACTACGTGAAGACGGTGATGCAGCTGTACACCATGCTGAAGCCGCCCAACATGGCACCCGCGACCGCCGCGGCATCGGCGGCCGGCGTGCCCAACCGCGTCCGCATGGAGCTGGCCGCCCCACCTGGCGC
>JAEZKX010000375.1 GCA_023436025.1 Pseudomonadota bacterium
TGCACCTGCCCCCCGACGCGCAGTTCGTCGATCCGGTTGCCACCGTCCTCGGTGACCATCCGCTCGATCTTCTGGTTCTTGCGCGGCTCCCCCGCCGGCTCCCGGGTGAGGGGCGGCTGCTGGGCGAGGGCCGCCAGCGGCAGCAGCAATGCGAGCAGGGCAGGGATCGTGCGCATGCCCCGATTGTAGGGCGGGGCAGATTTGCGAAGACAGGACGCAAAAATCGCAAAGGTTGCGCAAAGGTCGCAAAAAAGCCTGGATGTTCCTTTGCGACTTTCGCGCGACTTTTGCGACTTTTGCGTCCGGCTGTCCGGCTTCCCGCGGCAGGCAAAATGGGCGCATGAGCGAGACCGACGCAGTTCCCCAACCCGAACCCAAGATCCTGCTGCTGGTCGACGGCTCCAGCTACCTGTACCGGGCCTTCCACGCCATGCCGGACCTGCGGGCCGTGCCAGGCGATCCGTCCAGCCCGGCCACCGGGGCCATCCGCGGCATGATCAACATGATGCAGAAGCTGCGCAAGGACGTGCGCGCCGACTACGCGGCCTGCGTGTTCGACGCCCCGGGCGCCACCTTCCGCGACGAACTCTACCCCGACTACAAGGCCACGCGCTCGCCCATGCCGGACGACCTGCGCGCGCAGATCGCGCCCATCCACGAGGTGGTGCGGCTGCTGGGGTGGAAGGTGCTGCACGTGCCCGGCGTCGAGGCCGACGACGTGATCGGCACGCTGGCCTGCATGGCCACCGAGCGCGGCATCAGCACCATCATCTCCAGCGGCGACAAGGACCTGTCGCAGCTGGTCAACGCGCACGTCACCGTCATCGACACCATGAACGACCGCCGCCGTGACATGGCCGGCGTCGAGGTGGAGTTCGGCGTGCCGCCGGCGCTGATGGTCGACTACCAGACCCTGGTCGGCGACGCGGTCGACAACGTGCCCGGCGTCGACAAGGTCGGCCCCAAGACGGCGGTGAAGCTGCTCAAGGAATACGGCTCGCTCGACGCGCTGATCGCCCGCGCCCACGAGGTCAAGGGCGCTGTCGGCGAGAACCTGCGCAAGGCGCTGGACTGGCTGCCCAAGGGCCGCCAGCTGCTGACCATCCGCACCGACTGCGATCTCAGGGAGCACATCCCCGGCCTGCCGGAGCTGGAAGACATCGCCATCGGCGGGCAGGACGTGGAGCAGCTCAAGGCCTTCTACGAGCGCTACGGCTTCAAGGGCCTGGTCAAGCAGCTGGAAAGCCACGAGGTCCCGCCCGAGCTGATGGAGGAAGACCAGAAGAAGCGGCGGGTGGCGCTGCCCCAGGGCGGCCTGTTCGAGGAGCCGGACCTTTCGGGCCTGTCGCAGGCCAGCACGCTGCACTACGAGACCATCTTCACCTGGGACGCCTTCGACCAATGGCTGCCGCGGCTGGAAGCGGCCGCGCTGGTCGCCCTCGACACCGAAACCGATTCGCTCGACGAGATGCGCGCCAGCATCGTCGGCCTCTCGTTCAGCACCGAGCCGGGCCTGGCCTGCTACATCCCGCTGAGCCACGACTACCAGGGCGCGCCCGACCAGCTGCCGCGCGAGGAGGTGCTGCAGCGACTCAAGCCCTGGCTGGAGAACCCCGAGAAGAAGAAGCTGGGCCAGCACGTCAAGTACGACCGCCATGTGCTGGCCAACCACGGCATCGAGGTGCGCGGCTACGTGCACGACACCATGCTGCAAAGCTATGTGCTGGAAGTGCACAAGCCGCATGGCCTGGCCAGCCTGGCCGAGCGCCACCTGGGGCGCTCGGGCATCGACTACGAAACCATCGCCGGCAAGGGCGCGCACCAGATCACCTTCAACCAGGTACCGATCGACAAGGCCGCCGAGTATTCGTGCGAGGACTCCGACCAGACCCTGGACGTGCACCTGGCGCTGTATCCCAAGCTGGAGCGCGACGCCAGGCTGCGCTTCATCTACGAACTGGAGATGCAGTGCAGCGAGGTGCTCTACCGCATCGAGCGCAATGGCGTGCTGGTCGACACCGAGGCCCTGGCCGCGCAGAGCAAGGAGCTGGGCCAGCGCATGATGGAGCTGGAGCGCGAGGCGCACGAGTTGGCCGGCCAGCCCTTCAACCTGGGTAGCCCCAAGCAGATCGGCGAGATCCTGTTCAACAAGCAGGGCCTGCCGGTGGTGAAGAAGACCGCCAGCGGCGCGCCCAGCACCGACGAGGAGGTGCTGGAGAAGCTGGCCGAGGACTATCCGCTGCCGGCCCGGATCCTGGCGCACCGCAGCCTGTCCAAGCTCAAGGGGACCTACACCGACACGCTGCCGACCATGGTGCACCCGAAGACCGGCCGGGTGCACACGCACTACGCGCAGGCGGTGGCGGTGACCGGGCGCCTCTCCAGCAACGACCCCAACTTGCAGAACATCCCGATCCGCACGCCGGAAGGCCGCCGCGTGCGCGAGGCCTTCGTGGCGCCGCCGGGTGCGCGCATCGCCAGCGCCGACTATTCGCAGATCGAGCTGCGCATCATGGCCCACATCAGCGAGGACGAAGCGCTGTTGCGCGCCTTCCGCGAGGAAATGGACGTGCACCGTGCCACCGCGGCCGAGGTGTTCGGCGTGGCACCGGACGAAGTGTCGAACGAGCAGCGCCGCTATGCCAAGGTGATCAACTTCGGCCTGATCTACGGCATGAGCAGCTTCGGCCTGGCGCGCAACCTGGGCATCGAGACGGCGGCGGCCAAGAACTACATCGACCGCTACTTCCAGCGCTATCCAGGCGTCAAGCAGTACATGGACGAGACGCGCCTGAGCGCCAAGAGCCGCGGCTACGTCGAGACGGTGTTCGGCCGCCGCCTGTACCTGCCGGAGATCAATTCACCCAACGGCCCGCGGCGCGGCAGCTCCGAGCGCCAGGCCATCAACGCGCCCATGCAGGGCACGGCCGCCGACCTGATCAAGCTGGCGATGGTCAAGGTGCAGGAGGTGCTGGACCGCGAGCAGCGGCGTACCCGCATGATCATGCAGGTGCACGACGAACTGGTGTTCGAGGTGCCCGACGACGAGGTCGACTGGCTGAAGGCGGAGATCCCCCGCCTGATGGCCGGCGTGGCGGAACTGCGCGTGCCGCTGGTGGCGGAGATCGGCGTCGGCGCCAACTGGGAAGAGGCGCACTGAGGCGGGCGGGGCCCGCCCGCCTTCAGCCGCAGCGCACGGTCAGCACCCGGTTGTGCCGGTCGACCTGCACGTTCAACCGTTCGGCCCGGTACTCCATCGTCACCACTTCGTCCGGCCGCAGCACGCGCACCACCTGCGCGCCGCTGCGCTGGCGCACCTGGTTGGCCAGGCCGTCGTTGAAGGTCTGGCCGACCACGAACTGCACCGCCGCGGCGTTGCAGCTGCCGCCGGCGCTTGCAGGCGCCGGCGCCGGCGTCGTGGGC
>JAEZKX010000387.1 GCA_023436025.1 Pseudomonadota bacterium
CTTCTGCTGGTTGCCCGGCTGACCGCACTGGTAGTCGACGGTCTTGCCGCCGACCGCCGGCAGCCCGCTCTCGTACGGCTGGGTGTCGGCGAAGTCGGTGCCGACGCCGAAGCTCACGCTCGAGCCCGTCGTGTTCCAGTTGAACGTGATCGTGACGGGGTTGTTGCTCGAGCAGTCGACGGTCTTCTGCGTCACCGTGTAGCTGACGATGTCCGACGGCGGCGGCGGGGGAGGCGGCGGCGCGACCACGGGCGTCGGCTGCGGCGGCGCGCCGAAGCGGTAGATCACGCCGATCGAAGCCATGTCGACGTAGTCGCGGCCGCGCCGGAAGTCCTTGACCCGGTAGCGCTCGATCTCGCCGCGGATCGCCACGTTGTACGTCAAGGCGTAATCCAGCCCGAGGCCGATCTTCGGTCCCCAGTGGCGGTCCTTGTCCGAAACGTCGCCCACGATGCCGCCGAACGAGCGGCCCCTGTAGCGGTTTTCCGTGTACGTGGCGCCGATGCGGGCGAACGCGGAGAACTCGTTGGTGAAGGGCACGCTGCCCACCAGGTCGAGGTTGAGGCCCCGGAAGCGCGAGCTCTCACGGACGCCGCCCACGGGTCCTTCCCAGCGGGAGGTGAAGGTGCCCAGCTGGAAGTAGCCCAGTTCGACGGCGAAGTTGGGGTTGAACTGCTGGCCGATGTAGATCTTGCCGGCAGTTTCCTTGTCGTTGTTGCTGACCCTGCCCAAGGGCGTGGGTGGAACCGTCAGCGGCGGGTCGTTGTCGAAGCGCGATTTCGCGCCGCCGATGTTGCCGCCGATGTAGGTGCCCGCCGAATCGAACCATTGCGCATGCAGCGGGACGGCAACGCTCGTTCCGATCATGGCAAACAGCGCTTGCAGGCGCAGGCCTCTGCGAGAGGGTGTTCCAAGTTTCACGTTTGACTCCCAGGGATGGAAACGGAAGTGTGAGTATGGAGAGCGCGTGCGCGGCAGTAGTAGGGGGAATGGGCGGTGTTGCGGTGAAAGCAACAACGAAGGTGAAACGGCTTATTGCTGTGTCGGACGTGCAAAAACAAGCGGCGGCCACAGGCCGCCGCGAAGCGAGTGCAGGTGTGCGCAGCGTCAGGACGCGAGCAGCGCGGCGTGCCGCCACGCACGCCGCAGCACCGCGGGTGAGCGCGATTCCTCGGGAATCACCAGCACGCCGCGCTCGCGCATCCAGCCGCCCAGGGCCACATGACTTGTGAGCACCGCGAGCGGAACCGCCAGCAGCAGCGGCAGTGCGACCGGCGCCAGCCAGATCAGCGCTCCCAGCTGGATCGCACCGAGGCCGATGGCCTGCACCAGGATGAGCAGCGTCATGGGCGCCAGGCGGCGCGTGGCCTGGCCCCACGACAGGCCGGCGGCCTCGCGCGGGGGCGACTTCCATTCGAGCTTCCACCCGGTGAGCGCCACCAGCACGAACAGCGAATGCGCGAGCATGCGCACCGGCGCCTGCAGCAAGGCCATCGCGGTTTCGACCACCGCGCTGCCGAGCAGCGGCAAGGTGCCGCCGAAGCCGTTCTGCGCGCGGCGCAGGAAGACGGCGGCCAGGCCGAGCACGCGCGGCATGAACAGCATGGCCAGGGTCCACATCCACAGGCTGCGCAACTCCGTGGGCACCGCGCGCCAGCCCGGCTCGATGGAGGCACCCGTCATCCACAACACGGTGCCGAAGGTGAGGAAGGCGAGCCACAGCGGCGCAGACAGATAGGACATCGCGCCGATGGCGAACATCGCGCGGTGCACGCGGTGCAGGCCGGGCTCGGCGATCAGGCGGGCGTTCTGCAGGTTGCCCTGGCACCAGCGGCGGTCGCGCTGCAGCTCCGACAGCAGGTCCGGCGGCTGCTGCTCGTAGCTGCCCTCGAGGTCGGACACCAGCCACACATGGTAGCCGGCACGCCGCATCAGCGCGGCCTCGACGAAGTCGTGCGACATGATGGGGCCGCACAGGCCGCCCTTGCCCGGGATGGGCGCCAGCGCGCAGTGCTGCATGAACGGCGCCACGCGCAGGATGGCGTTGTGGCCCCAGTAGTGGGACTCGCCCAGCTGCCAGAACTGCATGCCCAGCGTGAACAGGCGGCCGGTGACGCGCGAGGCGAACTGCTGCGCGCGCGCATGCAGCGTGGCGTGGCCCACGGCCTGGCTGGCGGTCTGGATGATGCCGGCGCGCGGATGCGCCTCCATCAGCTTGACCATGGTGGCGATGCAGTCGCCGCTCATCACGCTGTCGGCGTCGAGCACGACCATGTAGCGGTAGTCGCGGCCCCAGCGGCGGCAGAAGTCGGCGACGTTGCCGGCCTTGCGGTGGGTGCGGCGCTGGCGCAGGCGGTAGTAGACCTCGATCTGCGGCTGCTGCGGATGGCCGGCCAGCGCCGCGCGCAGCTCGGCCCAGGCGGCGCGTTCGGCCGCGATGATGTCCGGCTGGTTGCTGTCGGACAGCACGAACACGTCGAACACCGGCGCGTGCCCGGTGGCGGCGACCGATTCGCAGGTGGCGCGCAGGCCGGCGAACACCGTGGCCACGTCCTCGTTGCAGATCGGCATGACGATGGCCGTGCGGGCCGACGGATCGATGCCGTGGTGCTGCACCGCCTTGGCCGAGATCGAGGCGCTGTCGCCGAACAGGCTGACCCAGAAGCCCATGAGCGCGGTGACGAAGCCGGTCACCACCCAGGTCGAGAGGATGGCGAACAGGGCGATCTGGCCCCACTCGAGGAAGACGTTGCCGTAGTCGGGCTGGGCCTGCGAGAACAGCCAGCTCGCGATGGCGGTGCTGGCGAACGTGAGCAGCGCGAACACCAGGCGGCGCCGCTGCGCGGTGCGCTGCCACGGCTGCATCGCTTCCCGCGGCCGCGCCGGGGTGCGGGTGCCGCCGGGCAGCAGGCGGTTGGCGCCGGACAGCAAGGCGGTGCCCATGCTGTTCCAGAAGCCGCGCCAGGGGCGGGGCGGCATCGAGCCGCGCCGGATGGGCGGGGCCGTGACGGAGTTGGGATGGCGCTCCTCGCGCAAGGCGGAGCGCTGCGGCGCCGGGGAGGCGCTCACTCGGGAAGGATGATGTTGCTCCATGTCTCGCTCAGGATGTGTTGGTCGTGTTGCAGGAAGGCGCGCAGTTCGACCGGCTTCGACGGGTCGAGGCGCTGCACGCGCAGGGTCATGCGCCAGCCGCGGCCGGCCGGCAGCGGGTAGGCGAGTTGTTCGAGGACGCGGCCGTTGGCATCGGCGGTGGCGACCGCGCGCACGGCCGCATTCGCGGGCAGGGCGTCGAGTGCCGGGCCGGCGAAGTCGACGACGTACTGCACCTGCTGCGAGCGCTCCAGCGGCGTGAGCTTGGTGTAGCCCATGCCGCGGCGCGACTGCACCACCCGGCTGCCGGGCGGCTGCTGCTGGGCGTCGCCCTGCCAGGCGATCTCGTAGGCGAAGTCCAGCGGTTCCAGCGGCGCCGGCAGCTTCGCGGGCACCCAGTAGGCGACGATGTTGTCGTGCGTCTCGTCGGGCGTGTTCAGCTGCACCAGCTCGACGCGGCCGGGGCCCCACTCGCCGATCGGCCGCACCCAGGCGCTGGGCCGCAGCTCGTAGCGCGCTTCCGGATCCTCGTAGCTGGCGAAGGCGCGGTCGCGCTGCATCAGGCCGAAGCCGCGCAACTGGTTGACCGTGAAGGCGTTGACGCTGGTGCGCGCGGGGTTCTGCAGCGGCCGCCACAGCCACTCGTCGGCGGTCTGGATCATGAGGCCGTCGGAGTCGTGCACCTCGGGGCGGAAGTCGCCGGGGCTGGGCTGGTTCTCGCCTGAGAAGAACATGCTGGTGAGCGGCGCGATGCCCAGGGTGGCGACGCTGGCGCCGGCGCGCAGGAAGACGCGCGCGTGCACGCGCATCACGGTTTGCGTGCCGGGCACGATCTCGAAGCGGTAGGCGCCGGTGGCGCGCGGCGACTCCAGCAGCGCGTAGAGCGTGACGCTGCGCGCATCGGCGGCCGGCCGTTCCAGCCAGAAGGTGGTGAAGCGCGGGAACTCCTCGCCGGCGCCGCCCACGGTGTCGATCGCCAGGCCGCGCGCCGACAGCCCGTACTGCTGGCCCGCGCCGACCGCGCGGAAGTAGCTGGCGCCCAGGAACACCACCAGTTCGTCCTTGTAGGCGGCGGTGTTCAGCGGGTAGTGCACGCGGAAGCCGGCGTGGCCGAGGTCGCCCCAGTTGTCCGGCGTGACGGCGTTGGCGCCGAAGTCGTAGTCGGCCGCCGCATAGGGCAGCGGCTGTGCGCCTTTCGGACCGATCTCGAACAGGCGCACCGGCTCGCGCTGGTACAGGCCGCGGTGGAAGAACTGGACTTCGAACGGGCCCGGCGTGGCGCGCCACAGCGAACGCGCCGGGCGGAAGCGGATGTCGCGGTAGCCGTCGTAGTCCAGGCCGGTCAGTTCGGCCGGCAGTTCGGCATTGGCGGGTTGGTAGGGGCCTTGCGCCCGCTCCCAGGCGAGCTGGGCGACTTGCGCAAGGCCGAAGGGCGTGGCCTGGGCCTGCGCCATTCCGGCGCTGGCCAGGACGAGGAGCAGGAAGACCCGGAAAAGCAATCGCATCCCGGCACTAGGGCAAACCCCATGCCAGGCTGAAATTTCCTTCTAGATCAATGACTTAGGTGCATTTCCCGGCGCCCACCCGTTACTGTCGAGCATATCGGAGGGGCAAACCCCCGATTTTGTCGCCAGATGGCGACAGCGCGCGCTTGCTGCAGAGCAAAAAACCAATGAAATCAATCACTTGGCCACGTCGCCGGGGGGCGACACGCTGTCGCCGGAGCGCGACTGGAACTGCCCAGGCGTCAGCTCGTGCTTCTGCAATAGGCGGTAGAACTCGGTGCGGTTGCGGTCGGCCAGGCGGGCGGCGTCGGCCACGTTGCCGTCGGTGAGCTTCAGCAGGCCCACCAGGTACTCGCGCTCGAAACGCTGCTTGGCCTCGGCATAGGTCAGCACCTGGATCGACGGGACGCGCAGGGCCCGCTGCACCAGGGCCAACGGCACCAGCGGGGTGGTGGCCAGCGCACAGACCTGCTCCACCACGTTGTAGAGCTGGCGCACGTTGCCCGGCCAGGGCGCGGCAATCAGCGCCTTCAGCGCCTCGGGCGCGAAGCCCGACAGGCGGCGCCCGTACTTCGCCGACAAGCCGTGCAGGAAGTGGTTGGCCAGAAGCGGAATGTCCTCGCGCCGCTCGGCCAGCGTGGGCAGCGTCAGCGTCACCACGTTGAGGCGGTAGTAGAGGTCTTCGCGGAACTGGCCGGCGGCCATCGCCGCTTCCAGGTCGCGGTGGGTCGCCGAGATGATGCGCACGTCGACCGGGTGCGACTGGCTGGAGCCGACCGGGCGCACCGCGCGCTCCTGCAGCACGCGCAGCAGCTTGACCTGCAGCGCCGGCGGCATGTCGCCGATTTCGTCGAGCAGCAGCGTGCCGCCGTCGGCGGCCTGGAACAGGCCCTTGTGGTTGGCGTGGGCGTCGGTGAAGGCGCCCTTGACGTGGCCGAACAGCTCGGACTCGAGCAGGGCCTCGGGGATGGCGCCGCAGTTCACCGCGATGAAGGGCCGCGCCGCCCGTGCGCTGGCGCGGTGGATGGCGCGCGCCAGCATCTCCTTGCCGGTGCCGCTGTCGCCGCGCAGCAGAACGCTGGCGTCCGAGCGCGCCACCATGCGCGCCTCGGCCAGCAGGTCGGCCATGCGCGCCGAGCGGCTGACGATGTCGGCGCGCCAGCTCTCCTGCGCCTGCGAGGGCGGCGCGGCCGGCTCGGCCAGCGCCAGCGCCTGCGTGATGCGTTCCAGCAGCTCGCGCGCCTCGTAGGGCTTGGTCAGATAGGAGAAGACGCCGCGCCGCGTGGCCTCCACCGCGTCGGGGATGGTGCCGTGGGCGGTGAGCAGGATCACCGGCAGCGAGGGATGGCGGCGGTGCACCTCGTCGAACAGGCTGAGGCCGTCGCGGCCGGGCAGGCGCACGTCGCTGATCACCAGTTGCGGCCGTTCGAGTTCCAGCTGCGCCAATGCGGCTTCGGCCGAGGCCGCCGTGGCCACGCGGTAGCCGGCCGACTGCAGCCGCAGCGACAGCAGCCGCAGCAGGTCGGGATCGTCGTCCACCACCAGCAGGCGGGCGGGCGCGGGAGTGTCGGCGGCGGAGGTCGGCATGGCGGTCAGCGCGGCGCGGACGCCGGGTTCTCGCGCCGTGGCGTGCCTTGCAGGCTGCGCTCGATGGCGCGCACGGCGTCGAGGCGCTCGTTCAGTTGTTCGACCCGGCGCTGCGCCTCGCGCAGCTGCTGCCCCTGGCGC
>JAEZKX010000408.1 GCA_023436025.1 Pseudomonadota bacterium
GCGCCAGGGCGCCGCGCGCCACGCCCAGGCCAGCAGGCCGCCGCACACCGCCACGGCCGCCGGGATGCCGAGTTCCACCGCCAGGTGCAGCGTCAGGTTGTGGGCGTTGTCCAGGATGTCGCAGAAGCGCACGCCGGGGTACAGCGTCATGAAGTGCGCGTAGTCGAGCTCGCCCCAGCCCCAGCCGGCGAGCGGCTTCAGCGCGATCAGGTGGAGCACGTTGCTCCAGAGGACGCGGCGGCTGCCACAGGCTGTCCCTTCGTTCAGGCGGCCCCACAGCGTGCGCTCCGGCAGCTGGCCCAGGTCAGCCTCCAGGGCCAGCGGCAGCAGCAGCGTGCCGGCGACGTAACCAGCGACGGCCCACAGGCACAGCAGGATGCGCTCGCGGCGACCTGCGGGTCCACTCCAGGCCAGCGCCAGCGCGGCGATCACCAGCATCTGCAACAAGCCGGTACGTGACACGGACGCCGCGCTGCCGGCGGCCAGCAGCACCATCGCCGCGGCCGCCACCGCATGCGGCAGCTGAAGGCGTCCCCACAGGACGACGGCGATGCCCAGCGCGCACAGGCTGGCGAACTGGTTGGTCTGGCGTAGGTTGCCGAGGGCCTCGCCAGCCTGGGCCGGCGACATCCAGGGCGAGAAATGCGCCGCGACGCCGAAGTACTGGCACAGGCCGATCAGCGCACCGAGGACCGCGGCCAGCAGCCAGCCGGCTTGGACGGCGCTGGCCAGCCCGTCGCGCGCGCCGCGGCCGTTGGCCGCGCCCAGCAGGACCACCACCAAGCCAGCAGCCAGGAAAGCGAGCTCCGGCGTCGCCGGCAGGTGCCACACCCCGGCCCAGGCCACCAACAGGGCGGACAGCGCCGGCAGGCGCCAGCCGGGCGACGGCCAGCGCGCCAGCGACCACAGCGCGATCGCGCAGCCCGCGGTGACGAGCCAGGGTACGGCGGACGCCGTGGGGCCGGGCGCGAACGGGACCAGCCAGGGCAGCGCGGCCAGCGCGGCGGCTGCGATGAGACGGGCGGCGGCGGAGGGCGGGTTCAAGGCTGCAGGAGTTCGCGCAGGACCGGGTAGCGTAACGCGAGCTCGCCGAGCGATTGAAGGACGCCGTCGTAGGTCTTCTCACCATGCACGGCGCGCAGCACCCGCAGTTGCCGGCGCGCCTCGTCCATCCGGCCGTTCAAGGCCAGCGCCGTGATGTAGCGGAAGTTGGTGGCACCCCAGGGGTACAGCCTGGCCATCGCTTCGACGCGCGCCAACTCCTGCGCCGACATGTCCGGCCGCGGTTCGAGGCGTGTCACCTCGAGCAGGGCTCCCAGGTGGGTCAGCAGGCGGACGTCCGGACGCTCGTAGTCCCCGGGCGTGGCTCCGTAACGCAGGGCCTCGAAACGTGCAATGCGGAAATCTTCCTCGATGGCGGCGTATTCCACGGCAGCCCACGCATGCATCGCGACGGCCCCTGCCAGCAAGGCAATGGCCGGCCTGCGGCCCAGCCGCCATCCCGCGCTTCGGCCCACCTGCGCATCAAGCAGGCCGAGCACGAAGAACACAGGAACGATGAAGAACATATAGGCGAAAGGGAACTCGGTCATCGACTGTGTCGCCAGCGGCAAGGCGATCGCCACGCAGAAGCACTGGTCCAGGCTGCGCACCGCGCGCAGCCGCCGCCACGCCCAGGCTGCTGCAACGCCGACCGTGACCGCCATCGCCGGCAGACCGACCCAGAGCGCCAGGTCCAGCAGGACGTTGTGCGCATACGTGGTGGCCATCACCCGGGGGAAGCGGTCGGCGACGGCGTTCTGCGCCTCGGCGACCTGCAGCACGCCCCAGCCAAGCCAGGGGCGCATCTGCACCGCCTCCCAGAGTTGCGCCCACATGGCGCCCCGGCCGCTGGTCGTGAGGTTCACGGCCGTTTCGGCGTGCGACCAGTAGCGGGCAAAGAGCTCGGGCCAGGCCCAGAACAACAGAACGGCAAGCAGCCAGTAGGCCAGCGCCGCCAACATGGCGCGGCGGCCGCCGAGGAGGTCGCGTCGCAGGGGCAGCAGCACCACCAGGACGGAAAGGGCGAGCAGGCCGGAACGCGACTGGGTGGTGGCCAGGCCCGCGGCGATCATGGCCAGCACCAGCGCCGCAACACCGAGCCCCAGCCGCTTCGCGCTTGCCAGGTACACCGTGGCCACCGCGCCCAGCACGAACAGCAGGGCGGCCTGGTTCGGTTGGGAGAAGTTGCCGCCGGAGCGCATGCCGCCGTCGGTGATCCCGACCAGCCCGGACCCCCTGCCCACGTCGAACACCTGCACGAAGCACGCCCAGCACTGGAGCAGCACGGCGAGCACCAGTGTCCATGCCAGCGTGGCCAAGGCCTTCGATGGTGCGGGCCCGCGTCCCGCAGCGTGGCCGCCCGCGGCCGCCGCGGCGGCAATGAAGGCGTAAGAGGTGATGGCCCAGACACTGCCCGCATGCACGATACGACCGGAGAACCACTGCGTCCAGGCCACCGCGGCCAGCGCCAGCGGCAACGCGACCAGCGTCGGCACGGCGATGGCGGCTGTCTCCGGGGGGCGTGTGCGCGAGGCGTGCAACGCCCCTGCTCCGCCGACCAGCACGGCCAGGATGGCGAGCAGCTCGTTGTGCCAGCTGAGCCACGGCATCACATGCAGGGGCGACAACCACGCAAAGAAGAGGAGGCCGGCGGGGATCAGGTAGACGTGTCGCATGCGGAAACGAAAAAGCGCCCCGCAGGGCGCTCGTTGCTACGGCAAGCCGTATTACTGGCCGCGGCAGGAACCGGGCAGGAACTTGGCGTCGATGGTGGTGCCGTGGCCGGTGTTGCCGCAGACCCACTTGCCGACGGTGGAGCCGGCGGTCGGCTCGTTGATGCCATCAGCCTGGAAGGGCTTCAGCGAAACCGCACCACCCTCTTTGGTGCCGTTGTCCGTGTTCTTGATGCCCTTGCTGGTCACCAGGATACGGCCGGTGCCGTCGGTTTCGACCTTGGCCACGTATTGTGAGCTGGCGGTCGAAGCTTCGCAGCCCCAAGCGCCGCCGGCCGGCAGCGTGGAAGCCGACTGGATCACTTCCGTGATCGACGTACGGCAGCTGGACGCGGCCAGGATCACTTCCGAGTTCTTCGCGCGGACGGTGTAGTCCTGGTAGGCAGGCAGCGCGACGGCGGCCAGGATGCCGATGATCGCCACGACGATCATCAGTTCGATCAGGGTAAAGCCCTTTTGCAGTTGACGCTTCATAGGTACCTCCAAGAGTTGTGAGAGAAGCGCAGGAAGAGGTGCAAACGGTGTGCCAGCGCTGGTCCGTGAACTTCTTGGCATATCCAGGCCCTTCCCCCGCCCGCAGGCTGACACTGCCCGTCCGTTCAAGCGACAAAAATGTCGCTTGTTTACCTATTTGATGCAGACCGAACGCACTTGTTTCAAGTCCGTCAGTCCCATCATGATCTTTTCCATGCCGTCCATCTTCAGCGTGCGCATGCCGCTGCCCACGGCCGCCACGAAGATCTCGGCGACGCGGGCGCGCTCCTGGATCAACTTCTTGATCGGGTCGTCGGCCACCAGCAGTTCGTGCAGGCCGACGCGGCCCTTGTAGCCCGTGTTGTTGCACTTGTCGCAGCCGACCGAGCGGTAGAACTTCAGGTTACCGTCGCTTCCGTACGCATCCACCCATTCCTCGAACAGTTTCTGCGATTCGCCGCCGTAGTCGGCCTTCCACGGATCGGTGTGCTGCAGGTCCTGCGCATATTCCTTGATGAAGCTGCGCAACTCCTCGGAGCTGGGGACGTAGGATTCCTTGCAGTCGCCGCACAAGCGCTTGGCCAGGCGCTGCGCCAGGATCCCGAGCAGGGCGTCGGCGAAGTTGAATGGATCCATGCCCATGTCCAGCAAACGGGTGATGGATTCGGGGGCGGAGTTGGTGTGCAGCGTGGAGAACACCAGGTGGCCGGTGAGCGAGGCTTCCACGCCCATGGACACGGTTTCCTTGTCGCGCGACTCGCCCACCATGATGATGTCCGGGTCGGCGCGCAGGAAGGCGCGCATCACCAGCGCGAAGTCGATGCCGGCCTTCCTGTTCACCTGCACCTGGCGCAGGCCGCGCTGCGTGATTTCGACCGGATCCTCGGCCGTCCAGATCTTGGTCTCGGGCGTGTTGAGGAATTTCAGCACCGAGTGCAGGGTGGTGGTCTTGCCCGAGCCGGTGGGGCCGCAGACGTAGAACAGGCCGTAGGGCTTGCTGACGGTCGCCTCCAGGCGCTCCCTGTTGTGCGGCGTCAGCCCCAGCTTCTCCAGCGGGATCGGCTCGCCGGCGGCCAGGATCCGCATCACCACGTCCTCGACGCCGCCGGCCGAGGGGATGGTGGCCACCCGCAGCTCGATGTCGAGCGGCCCATACTTCTTGAACTTGATCTTGCCGTCCTGCGGCTTGCGCTTCTCGGAGATGTCGAGGTCGCACATGATCTTCAGTCGCGTGACCAGCGCCTGGCGGAAGTGGGCCGGCACCTCCACGTACGGGGTCAGCGTGCCGTCGATGCGGAAGCGGATGCCGGTCTTGGCCTTCCCGGGCAGCGGCTCGATGTGGATGTCCGAGCAGCGCATGTTGTAGGCGTCGATGATGATCTTGTTGACGAACTTCACGAGCTCGTTGTCCGCCGCGGCGGATTCGAGCGCGCTGTCGTCACCCAGTTCGTCGCCGTCGCCCGACCCGAGGTCGGCCAGCATCTCCTCGACCGAGCCGCCCTGGTCCGCCGCGCCCCACAGCTGCGCCACCGTCTCCTCGAACTCGCTCTGCGTGGTGACGCGGAAGGCGAAGCGGCTGCTGCGCGGGAAGATCTGCGGCACGATGCGCGAGTTGCGCACCGCTTCCGGGTCGAGGCACATGATCACCAGGCCCTCGGGCGACTCCTCCAGCGGGATCCAGCCCTGCTCGGTGACGAACTCGCGCTTGAGCGCGCCTTGCAGCAGCTCCACGCGGATGCGGCCGGCGTTGAACGGCTCGTAGGGCACGCCGAAGAACTTGGAAAGCGACGGGCCGATCTGCGCCGGGCGGATGGAGAAATCGGCCATCAGCACCTGCTCCACCGGCCTGGACTGCCCGCGCGCCTTCTGCACCGCCTCGCGCAGTTCGTCCTGCGTCAGCACGCCGTCGGCGATGAGGCCGTCGTACTTGGTGGCCTTGCGGCGGGTGCCTTCCTGTTCCCTCTGCTGGCGCTGGCGGATGGCGGTGGCGAGGGTCTTGCACAACTGCGTGGCGCCCTCGAGCTCGAGATCGCCGAAGGGCTGGTCGCTCTTGTTGTTGATGACCTGCAGCACGCCGTGCAGCACGTCGCCGTCGAGGATGGGCAGCACCAACATCTGCCGGGTGCGGTAGCCGGAACGCTTGTCGACCTCCTTCAGGAAGGTCAGGCTCGGGTGGATGCGCTTCAAGGCCGCGTCGTCGTAGACGTCGGGGATGTTGAGCATCTCGCGCGACAGCGCCACGTAGCCGGCGATCGACTGCGGACTGATCGGCAGCTTCAGGTCGCGGCTGGTGTTCAGCCCGGTCTTCACCTTGGAGACGATCGCCGTGCCGTCCTCGGACAACGCGTACAGCGTGAGGCGGTCGGCGTTGAACAGCTTGCAGATGTCCTGCGAGGCCTCGAGCATGATCTCCGCGACGTTCTCGGTGGCGTGGATGCGGGTCGTGACGGTCTGCAGCTGGCGGAAGAACAGGGCCTCGAACGAGATGCCGCGCTGGTCCGGCGGCAGCTGCTGCGAACTCAGGAATTCCTGTTCACTGTCTTTCAGCACGGCGCTCATAGATCGAACTCCTGTCCCGCCCGCAGCCAGCGGATGTCGTGCGCGACGTGCGGCCCGAAGGGCTGCGTCTGGTCGAAGCGCTGGATCTCCGCCATGATCAGTTCGGTCTCGGCGGGCTTGGTATGGGTGATGTAGATGGGAAAGCCCTTGCCCTTGTCGATGCAGTCCAGCTCCTCGGCCAGCGCGGAGGGCGACAGGTGCAGGCTGCGGCGCGCGAGGTCGTGCTCGCGGTTGGAGAAGGCGGTCTCGATCACCAGCGCGGCGACGTCCAGCTGGTTGATGCGGCGCCAGAAGGCGGGATTGCGTTCGGTGTCGCCGGTGAAGACCCAACAGCCCTTGCCGGCGCCGATGGCGAAGCCGCAGGCCGGCACCGTGTGCACCGCCGGCAGCACCTCGACGGCCTTGCCGGCGAGCTCCAGGGCCTGGCCCACACGTAGCTCGTGGAAACTCACGAAGGGCGCCTGCGGCGAGGGAATGCGGCTGAAGTCGGGCCAGATGACGTTGTTGAACACGTGCGATCGCAACGCGGCCAGGGTGCCGGGCAGCGCGTGCACGCGGATCGGTTCGCTCAGCTGCGAGGCAATGGCGTCGACCATCAGCGGCAGCGCCGCGATGTGGTCGAGGTGCGAGTGCGTAAGGAGCACGTGGCGGATGCGGCGCATCTCGTCGAGCGAGAGGTCTCCAACGCCGGTGCCTGCGTCCACGAGGACGTCGCCGTCGATCAGGAAGGACGTGGTCCGGCAGTCCTTCGCGATCGCGCCGGAGCATCCCAGCACCCGCACCCTCATTCCTCGCCCCTCTTGGTATTCGACCTACTTGGTCTCGAAGTTGGTCGCCCCATCCCAGCTCGGGTCGAAGGGCAGCAACCGCATCGAGGCTACACGTTCGGAGTACAGCTCGTAAAGGTATTTTTTTGCGTTCATCCGCCGCAGATTGAGCAGGTGCAGCTCGCATGGTTCCCAGTCCTGCGCACGGTAGGACTTGAGGAAGGCCGCCCAGGTCTTGAGCTCGTCGGCCACCTCGCGCGGCAGGCCCTCGGCCGCAGCGACCGGGTAGAAGATGCCCACCGCCTGCTCCTTGCCTTTGACGCGGACCCGGTCGAGTTCCTGCCAGGCGAACTCGGGCGACTGCCGGCGCGTGGCCTCGCTCACCACGATGTCGACGCCGTACACCTTGGACAGGCCCTCCAGCCGCGACCCCAGGTTCACCGCATCGCCGATCACGGTGTAGCTGCGGCGGATGTCCGACCCCATGTCGCCCACGCACATGGTGCCGGTGTTGAGGCCGATGCCGACGCCGATCTCGGGCAGGCCCTTGGCCCGGTGCTCCTCGTTGACCTGGTGGACGGCGCGCGCCATCTCCATCGCGGACTTCACGGCCAGGCCCGCGTGGTTGGGCGTGTCCACCGGCGCGCCCCAGAAGGCCATGACGCAATCGCCCATGTACTTGTCGATGGTGCCGCGGTTGGAGCGGATGATGTCCGTCAGGCGCGAGAAGACCACGTTGAGCAGCTCCTGCAGCTGCGTGGGCTCCATCTTCTCGGACATCTTGGTGAAGCCGCGCATGTCGCAGAACATGACGGTCAGCTCCTTGCTGGTGGCCTTCATGCTGTAGCTGTCCGGGTCCTTCACCATCTCGTCGACCAGCTCCGGCGGCACATAGGTGCCGAACAGGTGGGCCAGCTCGCGCTTGCTGCGGCTTTCGATGAAGTAGCCGTAGCTCATGTTCAGCGCGAACGCGCAGGTGATCATCGTCAGCGCCGCCGCCAGCGGCAGCGCGTAGCTGTGCGAGAGGTACAGGTAGTAGTTGAGCGCCGTGACCAGCGCCGCCGCGCCCACGCTCAGGAGCACCGCATGGGTCGCCGAGATCAGCGGAAGCAGCAACGCGAGGGCCAGGCCCGCCAGCACCAGGATCACGATGTCGTAGCCCAGCGACCAGTCGGGCCGGATCGGGATCCGGTTGTCCAGCAGGCCGGAGATCAGGTTGGCGTGCACCTCGACCCCGGCGTAGGCCTCGCCCACCGGCGTGACGCGCAGGTCCAGCAGGCCCGGCGCGGTGGTGCCCACCAGCACGATCTTGCCCTTGAGCGTCTCGGGCGCGATGCGCTGGGCCAGCAGGTCGGCCGCGGAGACGTACTTGTACGAGCCGCCCTGCGGACCGCCCGGCCCGCGAAAGGGCACCAGGGTCACCACGCCCTCGGCCACCGGCACGGCGCGCACCTTGTCGCCCAGGCGCAGCTTGAGGTGGTCCAGGCCCTGGTAGTTGCGCCCGACGACGCCCTCCTGCGGGAAGCCCGGCTCCACCACGGGGGCACCCGCCAACAGGCGGAACATGGCGAGCGACAGCGACTCGTAGTAGCGGTCCTTGTGTTCCGCCAGCAGCGGCACCGCGCGCACCACGCCGTCGTAGTCGGTGATGGAATTGAAGAAGCCGGCCACCGGCGCGGCCTGCGCGAGCTGCGGGATGTTGGAGCCGAAGCCCGCCCAGCTGGTGAACTTGATCGGCCGTCCGCGCAGCGCCTCGCGCTCCATCACAGGCGGCGGCAGCACGCCGGAGGTGCGGCCTTCGCGGTCGGACTGGCTGGTGAAGTAGTAGCCCATGACGATGGGCCGGTCCTTCAGCGCGCGTGCGAACAGGCCGTCGTAGTCCAGCTCCGGCTGCATCTGTGCCAGCTTCTCGGTGAAGGCCGGCGCGTCGCGCAGTTCGTCCTGCGCCAGCTCGCGCAGGCGGCGCAGGCCCGAGCTCTCGTCCGGCTCGGCGAACACCACGTCGAAGCCGAGGATGCCGATCTTCTGCCGGTCGAACAGCTCGTCGACCAGCTGCGCCATGCGGTTGCGGCTCCAGGGCCAGCGGCCCACCTCGGCCAGGCTCTTCTCGTCGATGTCGACGATGACCACCCGGTCATCCAGGGTCTGCGGCATGGTGGCGCGCAGGCGGGCGTCGTAGATGTTGTTGTCCAGCCGGTTCAGCAGCCCGATGGGCATCACACCGACGGCGTGCAGGAGCGCGAAGAGCAGCGGAACCAGCGTGATCGCGATCCGCGGCCAGTGTCTGGACAGCAAGGTGCAGCCTCCGGAAAGGCGGTGGAGGGGAGCGCCCCCGTGTGCGTCAGTCCGCCTGGAGGAACTGCATCTGGGTGCCGGCGAGCTCCAGCATGTCGCCGCTCTTGAGCGTGACCGGCTCGGGGCCGATGTCGGCGCCGTTGAGCGTCGGCTTGTTGGAACCCTCGACATGCGCCACCACGAAGCCGTGCGCGCGCTTGGTGATCGCAGCGACCGCCACGCCGGGCTTGCCGATGGTCGTGACCACCTTCACCAGCGGCACCTCGCGGCCGGCGGCCGCGCCCGACAGCACCTTGATGCTGGCATTGACGGCGGCGGCATCGCCCAGCGCCGCAGGCGCAGCGGTGACGACGCCCGCCGCGGCCGCGGCCGGAGCCTTGGGCGGCATGGGCGGCAGCATCCCGGGCTTCATGATCACCGTCTTGTCGAACGTGGCGCCGGGCGCCTCGTTCATGAACTTGATCTTGTACTTGCCGATCTCGACGGTGTCGTTGTTCTGCAACAACTGCTTCTTCACCGCCTTGCCGTTGACGTACGTGCCGTTGGTGCTGTTGAGGTCCTCCAGGTAGACCTCGTTGCCGGTCAGCTGGAGCACGGCATGCTCACCGCTCACCGCCAGGTTGTCGATGACGATGTCGTTGTAGGGACGCCGCCCGAGCGTGGTGCGGTCCTTGGTGAGCTGAACTTCCTTGATGACGACACCGTCGATCGAAACGATCATTTTCGGCATGGTCGACTCCTGTTATGAAACCAATACCACGGGAACGTGGTGCTCGGCTATTGTCCCAGCCATCTCGAGATCAGGCCACGTTTTTTGGAGCCGCTGTTGGCTAGCGCCAGCAACACCGAAATATTGTCCCGCCCGCCATTTGCGTTGGCGGCGTCGACCAGTTGCCCCGCTTTCTGGTCCAGCGGACCTTCGCCCGCCACGATGCGCGCGATGGAATCGTCGTCCAGCATGTCCGACAGGCCGTCCGAGCACATCAGGTAGAGGTCGCCGGGCTCGACCCGGTGTTCGTTGACGTCCAGCAGCACGGCGTCCTCCACGCCCAGCGCGCGCGTCACCAGGTTCTTGTTGCTCGAGGTTGCCGCCTGCTCCGGAGTGATCAGGCCGGCGTCCATCTGCTCCTGCAGCAGGGAGTGGTCCTTGGTGATCTGCTCCAGCTGCCCGCCGCGCAGGCGATAGCAGCGCGAATCACCGATGTGCCCCAGCATCAGGCGGCCGTCCTGGAACACGCCGACCACCAGGGTCGTGCCCATGCCGCTGTACTGCGGGTTGGAGTTGGCGGCGTTGAAGATGGAGCGGTTGGCGTTGTCGACGCAGATCTCCATCGCGCGGCGCACCTCGCGCGCGTTGGCATGCCGGCCGGCCTGGGCCAGCCAGCGACCGAGTTCGGACTTGATGAAGGTGGTCGCCATCCCGCTGGCGATCTCGCCGGCGTTGTAGCCGCCCATGCCGTCAGCCAGGATGCCAAGGCGGGTGGGTTCGTCGTAGGTGACGGAGTCCTCGTTGTTCTCTCGCGCGAGCCCGGGGTCGGTGCGGAAGCAAAACTCGTAGTTCATAGGTCGCGCATCAAGGCTCCCGGCCGGTCCTGCCGCCGCCGTTCTGGGGCAGGCCTGGGGCCTCCGGCTCGTTGTTCATGACAGAAGTCTTGTCGAACGACGGTGACTCGCCCGCCGCGCCTTTCTGCCCTGCATCATAGCCGGGCGTCGGCCCCGCGGGCGGGCGCGAGGGGTCCAGGGGCCGGGTCGCTTGCAGCCCGGACGCGGCCTGGAAGACCTCGGTGGCGGCATACCGTTCGGTCGC
>JAEZKX010000448.1 GCA_023436025.1 Pseudomonadota bacterium
GCGCCAGGCTCGCCAGTGCGGCGGCTGCGCGCCGGGCGCGCCCGGGCTGGCGCAGCAGGCCCAGCATGGCCATGAGCATGAGCGCCAGAACCGCCGAGGCGAGCATCGCGAGGTGGGCCAGCAGGCGCGCCTCGGCGTCGCCCTGCAGGGGCAGCCACCCGAGGTAGGCGGCGGCGAAAGCGGCCGACAGCACGGCCGAGAGCGCCGCCATGAGGGCCACGCGCTTCTGCGAGCGGGCGAAGGCGGCGAGCGAGATCACCAGCATCAGCGCCGCCGTGCCGAAGTACGCGCCCCAGAAACCCGCAGCCCATGCGTCCATGCCCCGCACGATAGCAAACGGAAGGGGGCTCTCCCTTACACTGCGCCCCGTGTCCGCGATCTTCAATTTCACCTTCGTGCCGTGGTTCCGCTCGGTGGCGCCCTACATCCACATGCACCGCGGCAAGACCTTCGTGGTGGGGGTCACGGGCGAGGCCATCGCGGCCGGCAAGCTGCCCCACATCGCCCAGGACCTGGCGCTGATCCAGAGCATGGGCGTGCGGGTGGTGCTGGTGCACGGCTTCCGGCCCCAGGTGAACGAGCAGCTCCAGGCCAAGGGCCATGCGGCGCGCTTCTCGCACGGCATGCGCATCACCGACGAGGTGGCGCTGGACTGCGCGCAGGAGGCCGCAGGCCAGCTGCGCTACGAAATCGAGGCGGCCTTCAGCCAGGGCCTGCCCAACACCCCGATGGCCGGCGCCACCGTGCGCGTGATCTCCGGCAACTTCATCACGGCGCGTCCGGTCGGCATCGTGGACGGCATCGACTTCCAGCATTCGGGCGTGGTGCGCAAGGTCGACGCCGTCGGCATCGGCCGCACGCTCGACCTGGGCGCCATGGTGCTGCTGTCGCCGTTCGGCTTCTCGCCCACCGGCGAGGCCTTCAACCTGTCGATGGAGGAGGTGGCGACCAGCGTGGCCATCGCGCTGCAGGCCGACAAGCTGCTGTTCCTCACCGAGGTGCCGGGGGTGCGCGTCAAACCGCTGGAACCCGAGGGCGAGGACAACCCGATCGACACCGAACTGCCGCTGGCGGCGGCGGAACAGCTGCTGGCCAGCCTGCCACGCGCGCAGCAGCCCACCGACACCGCCTTCTACCTGCAGCACTGCGTCAAGGCGTGCAAGGCCGGCGTCGACCGCAGCCACATCATTCCCTTCGCCACCGATGGCTCGCTGCTGCTGGAGATCTACGTCCACGACGGCATCGGCACCATGGTGGTGGACGAGAAGCTGGAGGAGCTGCGCGAGGCGACGGCCGACGACGTGGGCGGCATCCTGCAGCTGATCGAGCCGTTCGAGAAGGACGGCACGCTGGTCAAGCGTGACCGCACCGAGATCGAGCGGGACATCGCCAACTACACCATCATCGAGCACGACGGCGTGATCTTCGCCTGCGCGGCGCTCTACCCCTACCCCGAGGCCAAGACGGGCGAAATGGCGGCGCTGACCGTGTCGCCGCAAAGCCAGGGCCAGGGGGATGGCGAGAAGGTGCTGCGCCGCGTCGAGCAGCGTGCCCGCGCCATGGGGCTGGACAGCATCTTCGTGCTGACCACCCGCACCATGCACTGGTTCCTCAAGCGCGGCTTCGTGCAGGTGGATCCCGACTGGCTGCCCGAGGCGCGCAAGCGCAAGTACAACTGGGACCGCCGCAGCATGGTCTTCGTCAAGAAGCTGTAGCGGCGCGGCTGCGCGGCTTGCGCGCGGCCGGTTCAGGGATCAGGCGAACGACCGCGCCCGCCCGCCGCGCCCCTGCCGCGCCAGCAGCACGAGGCCCACCAGCGCGAAGAACACGAAGCACAGGAACGACCAGTTCGCGATCGAGAGACCCAGGAAGGTCCAGTCGATCGTGCTGCAGTCGCCGCTGCCCTTGAAGATCATGGGGATGGCGCGCTTGAGCGGGAAGGTCTCGATCATCCCGTAGAAGTCGCGCCCGCACGAGGCGACCTCGGGCGGATACCACTGCAGGAAGCTCTGGCGGGCGGCGACGAAGGCGCCGAAGCCGGCCAACAGCGTCAGCAGCCCGGCGCTCGCCAGGTGCATGGCGCGACCCCTGGCGAACGCTCCGGCCGCCGCGCAGATCCCCACCAGGATCAGCGCATACCGCTGCACGATGCACATCGGGCACGGCTCGAGGCCGACGACGTGCTGCAGGTAGAGGCCGAAGGCCAGCATCGCCACGCAGGCGGCGGCCACCAGGCCCAGGATGCGCCGCGGCGCGGCATCGAACCAACTCAGGATCATTCTTCCCCCGACGCGCGGCCGGCCGGGGATCCCGGCGCTCAGCCCGCGTTCTCCACGAACACCCGGGCGCGACGCGGCGTCACCACCAGCGTCTCGCCCTCCCGAAAGGCCATGTCCCGGAACTGCTGCGCAGGGATCTGCGCCTCGATCACGGCCTCAGGACCGGCATTGTCGCCGGGTTTGTTCCCGTCGGTCGGCAGGAGTTCCAGCCGAGCCACCGGCCCGACGACGATGGCGCGCGCCAGTTGCGCCACCAGGCCGCGCGTGCGGCCCTGGCCGTCGACGCCGGCGCCCGGTGCGTAGCGCTCCACGTCCAGGTCGTGCGGCCGCACGTAGGCGAAGGCTTGCTGGTTTTGGGCCCCGGCGTGTTCCGGGGCCGCCAGCTGCAGGCCGCCCAGGTCCACCTCGCCCTGGTGGGCGCGGCCCTTGAACAGGTTGACGTCGCCCAGGAAGCCGTAGACGAAGGGACTGGCCGGCTGGTCCCAGACTTCCTGCGGCGAGCCCACCTGCTCGATGTTGCCGGCGTTCATCAGCACCACCCGGTCGGCCACCTCGAGCGCCTCCTCCTGGTCGTGCGTGACGAAGATCGAGGTGACGTGCAGGTCGTCGTGCAGCCGGCGCAGCCAGCGCCGCAGCTCCTTGCGCACCTTGGCGTCGAGCGCGCCGAAGGGTTCGTCGAGCAACAGTACGCGCGGCTCCACCGCCAGCGCGCGCGCCAGCGCGATGCGTTGGCGCTGCCCGCCCGACAACTGCGCGGGGAAGCGGTCGGCCAGCCAGTCGAGCTGCACCAGGTCCAGCAGCTCGTGCACCTTCTGCCTGATCTGCGCCTCGCTCGGCCGCTGGCCGCGCGGCTTGACGCGCAGGCCGAAGGCCACGTTCTCGAACACCGTCATGTGGCGGAACAGCGCGTAGTGCTGGAACACGAAGCCCACCTGGCGCTCGCGCACGTGCACTTCCGTGGTGTCCTCGCCGGAGAACAGGATGCTGCCTGCGTCGGCCGTCTCCAGGCCCGCGATGATGCGCAGCAGCGTGGTCTTGCCGCAGCCGGACGGCCCCAGCAGGGCGACCAGCTCGCCCGACTCCACCTCGAGCGACACGTTGCGCAGGGCGCGGAAGTCGCCGAAATTCTTGCTGACGTTGCGGATCTCGATGCTCATGCCAATTTCTCCATCACCAGCGGCCGCTCCGGCGGCAGGGCCGCGGACGCCGCCATCTGCTCGTCCTGCTGCCATTCGGCCAGCGACTTGATCACCAGCGTGACCAGGGCCAGCAGCGCCAGCAGCGAGGCCACCGCGAAGGCGGCCACCGACTGGTATTCGTTGTAGAGGATCTCCACGTGCAGCGGCATGGTGTTGGTCTGGCCGCGGATGTGGCCGGACACCACCGACACCGCGCCGAACTCGCCCATGGCGCGCGCGTTGCACAGGATCACCCCGTAGATCAGCCCCCACTTGATGTTGGGCAGGGTCACGCGCCAGAAGGTCTGCCAGCCGGTGGCGCCCAGCACGATGGCGGCCTGCTCCTCTTCGTTGCCTTGCGCCTGCATCAGCGGGATCAGCTCGCGGGCGATGAAGGGGAAGGTGACGAACAGCGTCGCCAGCACGATGCCCGGCACGGCGAACACGATCTTGATGTCGTGCGCCTGCAGCCAGGGGCCGAGCCAGCCCTGCGCGCCGAACACCAGCACGTAGATCAGGCCCGCCACCACCGGCGACACCGAGAACGGCAGGTCGACCAGGGTGGTCAGGAAGGCCTTGCCGCGGAACTCGTACTTGGCGATGCACCAGGCCGCGCAAACGCCGAACACCAGGTTCAGCGGCACGGCGATGGCGGCGGTCAGCAGCGTCAGCCGGATCGCGGCCCAGGCATCGGGCTCCTTGAGCGCCTCCAGGTAGGCGTCGGCGCCCTTGCGCAGGGCCTCGGTGAACACCGCCGCCAGCGGCAGCACCAGGAACAGCAGCAGGAAGACGAGCGCCACGCCGATCAGCGTGCGGCGCACCCAGGGCGCCTCGGTCGTCGTGATGCGCTTGTGCGAAGGGTTGCTCATGCGCCGGCCCTCCGGCGCTGCCAGGCCTGCAGCGCGTTGATGACCAGCAACAGCGCGAACGAGAACACCAGCATCACCACCGCCACCGAGGTGGCGCCGGCATAGTCGTACTGTTCCAGCTTGCCGATGATGATCAGCGGCGTGATCTCCGACACCATGGGCATGTTGCCGGCGATGAAGATGACCGAGCCGTACTCGCCGATCGCGCGCGCCAGCGCCATCGCGAAGCCGGTCAGCAGGGCCGGCAGGATGGTCGGCAGGATCACCCGGAGGAAGGTCTGGGCCCGGGTGGCTCCCAGGCTCATCGCCGCCTCTTCCAGTTCCTTTTCGGACTCCTCCAGCACCGGCTGCACCGTGCGCACCACGAATGGCAGGCCGATGAAGATCAGCGCGATGACCACCCCGTTGGGGCTGAAGGCCAGCTTGATGCCCAGGGGCTCGAGGTACTGCCCGATCCAGCCGTTGCCGGCCAGCAGAGCGGTCAGCGAGATACCGGCCACGGCGGTGGGCAGGGCGAACGGCAGGTCGACCAGGGCATCGACGATGCGCTTGCCGGGGAACTCATAGCGCACCAGCACCCAGGCCACCAGCAGGCCGAACACCACGTTGACGCCGGCGGCCAGGAAGGAGGCGCCGAAGGTCAGGCGGTACGAGGCCACCGCGCGCGGCGAGCTGACCGCTGCCCAGAACTGGTCCCAGCTCAGGGTGAAGGTCTTGAACACCAGGGCCGACAGCGGGATCAGCACGATCAGGCTGAGATACAGCAGGGTGTAGCCCAGGGTCAGGTTGAACCCGGGCAGGACCTTCTTGCTGCCCCTGCGGGAAGATGGCGCCGCCGCCGCGCCCGGCAGCGGCGCCGCGATGGCGCCACTCATGTCGGCTTACCGGACGGTGTAGATCTTGTCGAACTGGCCGCCGTCGTTGAAGTGCACCTTCTGGGCTTCGGACAGCGAGCCGAAGAACTCCTGCACGGTGAACAGCTGCACCGGCTTGAAGGCCTGCGGGTACTTCTTGAGGATGTCGGGATTGCGCGGCCGGATGTTGTGCTTGGCGGCGATCTCCTGGCCTTGCGGCGTGTAGAGGAAGTCGAGGTAGGCCTTGGCCAGCTCGCCGGTCCCCTTCTTGGCGGTGGTGCGCTCCACGATGGCCACCGGGTTCTCGGCGACGATGCTGGCCGAGGGATAGACCACGTCGACCTTGTTGGCGCCGAACTCGCGGTCGACCGAGACCACCTCTGACTCGAAGGTGATCAGCACGTCGCCGATGTTGCGCTGCAGGAAGGCGGTGGTCGCGTCGCGGCCGCCGCGCGCCAGCACCGGCACGTTCTTGTACAGCTTGCTGACGAACTCGGCGGCTTGCGCATCGGTGCCGCCCTTCTTGCGGACGTAGCCCCAGGCCGCCAGGTACGCGTAGCGGCCGTTGCCGCCGGTCTTGGGATTGACCACCACCACCTGCACGCCGGGCTTGACCAGGTCGTCCCAGTCCTTGATGCCCTTGGGGTTGCCGTTGCGGGTGAGGAACAGCATGGTCGACGTGGTCGGCGCGGCATTGTTCGGGAAGCGCTTGGCCCAGTCCTTGGCCACCACACCCTTGTCGGCCAGGAATTCGACGTCGGTGGTGGTGTTCATGGTCACCACGTCGGCGTCGAGGCCGTCGGCCACCGCGCGCGCCTGGGCGCTGGAGCCGGCATGCGACTGCTCGATCTTGACGTCCTTGCCGGTGGTCTTCTTGTACCAGGGCACGAAGGCCGCGTTGATGTCCTTGTAGAACTCGCGGGCCACGTCGTAGGAGACGTTCAGGAGGCTTTGCTGGGCGGAGGCGGCGCCACCGGCCACCAGGGCCAGGGAGGCGAGGAGAAGCTTGATTTTCATGTTCCCGACATTGTCGGGACGGGTGTTTAAAACCCCAACGAATATCTCGTTGTTTGCGTATGTGATGATTGGTCTAAAGGAGTTGGCGCAGCTCCCGCGCGGCCTCCATCAGCAGCGGCAGCAGGTCGCGGGGGATGAGCTCTGGACGCAACCGTGCGGCCGGCGCGACGACGTTGAGGGCGGCGACCGTGTGGCCTTCCATGTCGCGCAGCGGCACGGCCAGGGCATGGACCCCCAGCTCATGCTCCTCGCTGGCCAGGCACCAGTCCTGCTGCCGCACCTGCGCCACCAGGGCGCGGAAGGCCCGCGCATCCACCAGCGTGTGCGGGGTCAGGCGCGGCAACGCCCTGCCCTTCATCCAGGCGTTGAATTCAGCCTTGCTGCGCGACGCGAGCAGGACGCGCCCCGTGGAGGTGGCATGGGCGGGCAGGCGCGCGCCCAGGTGCAGGCCGTAGGCAAGCAGCCGGGTCGGACCGCTGCGGGCGATGATCACCACCTGGTCGCCGTCGAGGACCACTGCGGAGAACGACTCGCCGGTCTGCGCGGCCAGCCGGTTGAGCGTGGGCTGGACCACGCGCGGCAGCCGCGCCGACGCCAGGTAGCTGCCCGAGAACCGCAGCACCTTGGGCGCCAGCCAGAAGTGGCTGCCGTCGGTCTCCAGGTAGCCCAGGTGGGCCAGGGTCAGCAGGTGGCGGCGCGCCGCCGCGCGCGTGAGCCCGGCGCGCTGGGCCGCCAGGGTGGCGTTCAGGCGCTGCCGTTCCGTGTCGAAACTTTCGAGCACGGCCAGTCCCTTGGCCATGCCCGCGATGTAGTCCGCCTTGGCGATCGTCATGCTGGGCCAGTGCGCGATCATCGCGCAAGGGCCGCAATCATCGCACACGGGCGGCGCCGTCTGCTGGCGGCCAGCGCCAGCGGCTCCTAAGCTCGGGGCCAAGGAGAACAACCATGCGTACCCAGGTCGCCATCATCGGCGCGGGCCCCTCGGGCCTGCTGCTCGGCCAGCTGCTTGCCAAGGCCGGCATTTCCAACGTCATCCTCGAGCGCCAGACCGGCGACTACGTGCTCGGCCGCATCCGTGCCGGCATCCTGGAGCAGGTCACCGTCGACCTGCTGCGCGAGGCGGGCGTGGGCGAGCGGGTGGACCGCGAAGGCATCGTCCACCACAGCATCGAGCTGGTGTTCGCCGGCACGCGCCACCCGATCGACGTGCACGGCCTCACCGGCGGCAAGGTGGTCACCGCCTACGGCCAGACCGAGCTGACGCGCGACCTGATGGAGGCACGCGCGGCCCAGGGCCTGACCACCGTCTACGAGGCGGCCAACGTGAGCCTGCACGACTTCGACGGCGCCCGCCCGCGGGTGCGCTACGAAAAGGACGGCCAGACGCATGAACTCGAATGCGACTTCATCGCCGGCTGCGACGGCTTCCATGGCGTGTCGCGCGCCACGGTGAAGGATTCCATCCAGGAATTCGAGCGCGTCTACCCCTTCGGCTGGCTCGGCGTCCTGTCGGACACGCCACCGGTTTCGCCCCATGCCATCGTCTACGGCAACAGCGAGCGCGGCTTCTCGCTGTGTTCCATGCGCAGCCTCACGCGCAGCCGCTACTACGTGCAGTGCCCGCTGGACGACAAGGTGGAGGACTGGAGCGACGAGCGCTTCTGGGACGAACTGCGGCGCCGCCTCGACCCCGAGCTGGCCGAGAAGATCGTGACCGGCCCCAGCATCGAGAAGAGCATCGCGCCGCTGCGCAGCTTCGTCGCCGAGCCGATGCGCTTCGGCCGCCTGTTCCTGGCCGGCGACGCCTCGCACATCGTGCCGCCCACCGGCGCCAAGGGCCTGAACCTGGCCGCCACCGACGTCAAGTACCTGGCGGGCGCGCTGATCGAGCACTTCACCGAGAAGAGCGACGCCGGCATCGACACCTACTCCGCGCGCTGCCTGCGCCGGATCTGGAAGGCCGAGCGCTTCTCGTGGTGGCTGACCACGCTGATGCACCGCTTCCCCGACACCGCCGGCTTCGGCCAGCGCATGCAGGAAGCGGAGCTGGACTACCTGGTGAACTCGCGCGCAGCCTCGACGTCGCTGGCGGAAAACTACGTGGGGCTGCCGCTCTAGGCCCGCTCGAGGCCCGCTTAGGCAGCCGGGACAGCCGGGACAGCCGGACGCAAAAGTCGCAAAGGATTCGCAAAGATCGCAAAAAGGACATCCATTTTCAGTGGAAGTCCTTTCGCGACTTTTGCGTCGTTTTTGCGTTCTTTGCGTCCGGCGGTCCGTCCCCCGCTGTCCGTCCCCGCTGTCCGTTCCAAACTGTCCGCTGTCAATCCGCGAACTTGCCCCCCGCGCGGATCACCGGGCCCCACTTCTCGATCTCCGACTTGAGCAGCGCCTGCAGCGCCGCGGGCGTGTTCTGGGCGTCGGGCACGATTTCCGCGCCCAGGTCGTCCATGCGCTTGACCACGTCCGGATCCTTCAGCGCGGTGCGCACCGCGCCGTTCATGCGCTCGACGATGGCCTTCGGCGTGCCCTTGGGCGCATAGACGCCGTGCCACACCACCACCTCGAAGTCCTTGAGGCCCTGCTCCGCCAGCGTCGGCGCCTGCGGCAGCACCTTCACGCGGTTCCTCGTGGTCACGCCATAGAGCTTGACGTTGCCGGCCTTGATCTGCGGCACGGTCTGGGTGGTCTGGTCGCACAGCACGTCGACCTGGCCGCCCAGCAGCGCGTTCATGGCAGGCGCCGTGCCCTGGAAGGGCACTTCGGTGAGCGTGACGCCGATGGCGCGCTGGAACATCATGCCGCACAGCTGCGACACCGCGCCCAGGCCGGCGTTGGCCAGGTTGATCTTGTCCTTGTTGGCCTTGATGTAGTTCACCATCTCCTGGAAGGAGGCGGCCGGGAAGTCCTTGCGCGCCAGCAGCGTCATGGGCACTTCCACCGCCTGCGAGACGAACTCGAAGTCGGCCTGCGCGTCGTACTGCAGCTTGCGGTACAGCGCGGTGGAGGTCGCCATGCCGTTGTGGTGGATGAAGAAGGTGTAGCCGTCGTTCGGCGCCTTGGCGACGAAGGCCGCGGCCACGTTGCCGCCCGCCCCCAGCTTGTTCTCGACCACCACCGTCTGGCCGAGGCTCTTGGTCATGGAGGCCGCCAGCGTGCGCGCGACCACGTCGGTCGGTCCACCGGCCGCGAAGGGCACCACCAGCGTGACCGGCTTGGACGGCCAGTTGCCCTGCGCCTGCGCCAGGGCGGCGGCGCCGAGGCCCAGCATGGCGATCAACGTGCGCTTGAACAGCATTGCTTTTGCTCCGTTTCGTGAAGGGAACGGGCCGCACGTTCTGCGCGGCCGCTGCGGCAGGTTAGCGGCCAGTCCGCCGGCCCGGCATCGGGGTGTACCCGAGCGCGCGGCTCTGCTAGCCTCGCGCGCATGAAGCCCTCGTTCGCTCCGCTGCACGGCCTGCGCATCCTCAGCCTCGCGCTCAACCTGCCGGGCCCTGCGGCCTTGATGCGATGCCGCCGCATGGGCGCGGCATGCACCAAGCTGGAGCCGCCCACGGGCGACCCGATGCAGCACTACAGGCCCGAGGCCTATGCCGACCTGCACGAAGGCGTGCAGGTGCTCGAGGCGGACCTGAAGACGGAAACCGGCCAGGCGGTGCTGCACCGGGAACTGGCCCGCACCGACGTGCTGCTCACTTCGTTCCGGCCTTCCGCGTTGGACAAGCTGGGGCTGGGCTGGAAGAGCCTGCACGCGCGCTATCCCTCCCTCAGCCAGGTCGCGATCGTCGGCGCACCGGGGGCGCGGGCCGAGGAGCCGGGCCACGACCTCACCTACCTGGCGGACAACGGCCTGGTCCACGGACTCGAACTGCCGGCGACGCTGTACGCCGACATGGGCGGCTCGCTGGTGGCCAGCGAAGCGGTGCTGCAGGCGGCGCTGCGCAAGCACGAACGCCATGACGGCGGCGGCGATCTGCACCCGGAAGGCCTGTACCTGGAAGGCCTGTACCTGGAAGTGGCGCTGTCCGATGCGGCAGCCTACCTGGGCCTGCCGCGCCGCTGGGGCCTGACCCGCCCCGAGGGCGCGGTCGGCGGCGCCCATGCGGGCTACCGCGTCTATCGGTGCAAGGACGGCCGCGTGGCCGTGGCGGCGCTGGAACCGCATTTCGCCCGGGCGTTGTGCGAGGCTGCGGGGTTCGCGACGTCCGACCGACAGGTCATGCTCGCGCCCGCAACCCGCGAGGCCGTGGCGGCTTTCCTGGCGGGGCAGACTTGCGAGCAACTCGAACGGCTGGCGGTCGAGAAGGACATTCCGCTGCACGCCATGCGGGACTAGTATCCGTTCATGACCCGCGTCGTCGGCAAACAGGACCGCAGCCCTTATGTCCTCCATTCCACGGAAGCCTGGATCGCCGGCCGCCGGCTGGACGGGTCGACACACTGCAGCCGCATCTCAGGACGCTGGAAGTGAACGGGGTTCCTGTGCGGACCCTCGATATCGAAGGACTGCGAAAGACGAAGACCGACGATCGTCCCAAGGACCGCATGGAACGGGAAGCGCTGGAGCGCATCGGGCAGATGCTCTGACGCGATGAACGCAAATTCACATGATCTGACCCACGCGCTTCGGCGCATCCCCCTGCGCAGCGTCAAGTCGCGCGCCATCCGCAGGTTCGGCTACGACCCGGAACTGCGCATGGCGGCGGTGATGTTCGCCGGCGGCGGGGACAAGGTGTACGGCTATCCGGGGCTGAGCGACGAGGAGATCGAAGGACTGCTGGAGGTGCTGGAGCAAGAAGAGTCGCTCGGACACTACGTCAGCACCGTCATCAAGCCCAACCACGACCACGAGCGGGTGCAGATCTGACGTGCGGCGACCGGCTTGCGTCCCGCACGCCGGCGGCCAGGAAGAAGCGATGCTGCTTCGAGGTTCAGCGCGCCTTGCGCGGCGGCTTGGCCGCGCCGGTCACGCGCGGCGGCAGGCCGGTGTGCTGCGTCAGCACGCGGCCCTTGGACGGCGTCGCGGTGGAGTTCTTGCGCCGCGGGCTGGCGTAGCTGCCGTCGGTGAGCGGCTGGTAGGTCGGGATCAGGTGGTGCTTGCCGTTGCCGATCAGGTCGGCGCGGCCCATGGCCTTGAGCGCCTCGCGCAGAAGCGGCCAGTTGTTGGCATCGTGGTAGCGCAGGAAGGCCTTGTGCAGGCGGCGGCGGCGCTCGCCGCGCACGATGTCCACGCCCTCGCTGTCGCGGGTGACCTTGCGCAGCGGGTTCCTGCCCGAGTGGTACATGGCCGTGGCGGTGGCCATGGGGCTCGGATAGAAGGTCTGCACCTGGTCGGCGCGGAAGCCATTGCGCTTGAGCCACAGCGCCAGGTTCATCATGTCCTCGTCGCTGGTGCCCGGGTGCGCCGCGATGAAGTACGGAATGAGGTACTGCTGCTTGCCCGCCTCGGCCGAGAACTTCTCGAACATCTGCTTGAAGCGGTCGTAGCTGCCGATGCCCGGCTTCATCATCTTCGACAGCGGACCGGCCTCGGTGTGCTCTGGCGCGATTTTCAGGTAGCCGCCCACGTGGTGCTGCACCAGTTCCTTGACGTACTCCGGCGACTGCACGGCGAGGTCGTAGCGCAGGCCTGAGCCGATCAGGATCTTCTTGATGCCCTTCAACGCCCGGGCGCGCCGGTAGATCTTCACCAGCGGGCCGTGGTCGGTGTTGAGGTTGGGGCAGATGCCGGGGTAGACGCAGCTCGGCTTGCGGCAGGCCGCTTCGATCTCGGGCGTGCGGCAGCCGATGCGGTACATGTTGGCGGTGGGGCCGCCCAGGTCGGAGATGACGCCGGTGAAGCCGGGCACCTTGTCGCGGATCTCCTCGATCTCCTGGATGATGGAGTCTTCGCTGCGGCTCTGGATGATGCGCCCCTCGTGCTCGGTGATGGAGCAAAAGGTGCAACCGCCGAAGCAGCCGCGCATGATGTTCACGCTGAAGCGGATCATCTCCCAGGCCGGGATCTTCGCGTCGCCGTACGCCGGGTGCGGCGCCCGCGCATACGGCAGGCCGAACACGTGGTCCATCTCCGCGGTGGTCAGCGGGATGGGGGGCGGCGTCAGCCAGACGTCGCGCTCGCCGTGCGCCTGCACCAGGGCGCGCGCATTGCCCGGGTTGGTCTCCAGGTGCAGCACCCGGTTGGCGTGGGCATAGAGCACCGGATCGGACTTGACCGCCTCGTACGACGGCAGCCGGATGACGCTGCGGTCGCGGTTGAGCCGCACCCGCGGGTTGGGCACGAATTGCAGCGCCTGGGCCGTGGCCGGCGGCTGCGTGCCCTCCTCCTTCGCGCAGGTCTCCCCTTGCGCCTTCGCCTGGTCGGCGGTCGTCATGTAGGGACTCACGTGGTCTTCCACGCGGCCGGGCGTGTCGACGCTGGTGGAGTCCAGCTCCAGCCAGCCCTCGGGCGTTTCGCGGCGCACGAAGGCGGTGCCGCGCACGTCGGTGATGCGCGCGATGGGTTCGTTCGCGGCCAGCCGGTGCGCGATCTCGACGATCGCGCGCTCGGCATTGCCGTACAGCAGGATGTCGCACTTGGCGTCCAGCACGATGCTGTGGCGCACTTTCTCCGACCAGTAGTCGTAGTGCGCGATGCGTCGCAGGCTGCCTTCGATGCCGCCCAGCACGATGGGGACGTCCTTGAAGGCCTCGCGGCAGCGCTGGCTGTAGACGATCGCCGCGCGGTCGGGCCGCCTGCCCGCCACGTCGCCGGGCGTGTAGGCGTCGTCGCTGCGCGTCTTGCGGTCGGCCGTGTAGCGGTTGATCATCGAATCCATGTTCCCGGCGGTGACGCCCCAGAACAGGTTGGGCTTGCCCAGCGCCTTGAAGGGCTCGGCGCTGTGCCAGTCGGGCTGGGCGATGATGCCGACCCGAAAGCCCTGCGCCTCCAGCACGCGGCCGATGACGGCCATGCCGAAGCTGGGATGGTCGACATAGGCGTCGCCCGTGACCAGCACCACGTCGCAACTGTCCCAGCCGAGCGCCTCCATCTCCGCCCGGCTCATGGGCAGGAAGGGAGCCGGCCCGAAACGATGCGCCCAGTACTTGCGGTAGCTGGTGATCGGCTTGGCGGCGCGCGCGAAAAGGGAAACGTCGACGGGGGCGTTCATGCGAGGGAGTGCGGGGGAACCGCGCATTCTAGGCGGCGGGGGCGTTCCCGGGCCGAGGTGGGGCTATTGCACGCAGCCTCGTCCGTTCCGCAGCCTCCTCTGTTGCGCAGCCTCGTCCTTGCGGTGGCCTGCGTCGCGACCTGCGCCGGCCTGCCCCCGGCCGTCCGGGCGGCCCGGGTCTGGACCCGCCTACCCCGGCCTGGGCCCGCCGCCCGCCTTGCGGCGCACTGTCGCCTGGACGCCTGCCACGCCCAGCCCCCGCCCGAGATTAGGCGCTCGCCTGGTCCAGGCGTTCGAGGTCTTCCGCGGCCAGTTCCAGGCGGGCGGCCGCCGCCAGTTCCTGCAACTGCGCGAGCGAAGTCGCGCTGGCGATCGGGGAGGTCACCGCCGGCTGGGCCAGCAGCCAGGCGATGGCCACCTGCCCCGGCTGGGCACCGGTGCGGGCGGCGACCGCGTCGAGCGCGGCCAGGATCCGCGTGCCGCGCGCATTGAGGTACTTCTGCGTGGTGCCGGCGCCGCGCGGGCTCTTGGCCGCATCGGCGGCGCTGCGGTACTTGCCGGTGAGAAAGCCTGCCGCCAGCGCGTAGTAGTTGATCACGCCGACCTGCTCCTCGCGGCACAGCGGCGCGAGTTCCGCCTCGAACTCCGCCCGGTCGTACAGGTTGTACAGGGGCTGCAGCGATTCGTAGCGCGGCAGGCCGGCGCGCGCGCTGATGGCGAGCGCCTCGCGCAGCCGCGCAGCGCCGTAGTTGGAGCAGCCGATCACGCGCACCTTGCCCTCTTCCACCAGGCGGGCGAAGGCCTCCAGCGTGTCCTGCAGCGGCGTGTCCGGATCGTCGCGGTGGGCCTGGTAGAGGTCGATGTAGTCGGTGCGCAGGCGGCGCAGCGAGTCTTCGACAGCGGCGCGGATGCGTGCGGGCTTGAGGCCGACCCGGCCCTCACCCAGGTCCATCCCCACCTTGGTGGCGATGACCACGCGTTCGCGGTTCACGCCGCCTTGCAGCCACTTGCCGATGATCGCCTCCGATTCGCCGCCAGTGTGGCCCGGCACCCAGCGCGAATAGACGTCCGCGGTGTCGATGAAGTTGAAGCCGGCGTCCAGCCAGGCATCCAGCAGCGAGAACGAAGTCTTCTCGTCCACCGTCCAGCCGAACACATTGCCGCCGAAGCACAGCGGCGACACCTCCAGGGCCGAACGGCCCAGCTTGCGCGATTGCATGCGGATCCTCCGCGGGTACGAGGCGCCGAGTCTAAGGGCGCATGGCGCCCGGCGTCAGCGTTCTTCGGGAAGCTTGCCGCGGGCGGCGTCGAGTTCCCAGGGGCTATCCTCGACATTGGGCCCGTCGGGATAGGACGCCGGGCCCTTTTCAACGTCGGACTTGGGCTGGCCGCCCGGCACGCCTGCTGGCAGGTCGGGCAGCGCCTGCTGCAGGCCGTCCGCGGCGGTGGGCGGCTGCTGCGGGGCATGCGAACCCAGGGTCTTGTTGCCGCAACCGTCGGCGTTGCCGGGATTGTCGTTGCCGCCGCGGCCCGCGTCGGGGCCGATGCTCGTATTGGTGCTCATGGGAGCAATCTAGGCAGGAGGCGCGGCTGCCGGTGCAGGCGTTGTCGACCAGCCCGTGTAGGACCCCGGCACCTGCAGGTGCGCTGCCGTGGTGCCACGCTTGGGCGCCACCGCCGCGGTAGGACCCCGGCACTTGGAGGTGCGCGCCTACCGCACGCGGGCCGTTGGCCGACATCTTTCGCGGCTGCTTGGTTCACAGTGGCTCGGAAGCCCCCACCAGTGGGGCTGAATCCGCCAACTTCCACAGGAGATTCCATGGCACAGCAAAACCCGAGCCAACAAGGCCAGCAAATCAATCAGGACAGCCAACAGGACCAGGGCAGCCAGCAGAGCCGGCCGCAGGGCCAAGGCAGCCAGCAGGACCGGCCGCAGGGCCAGGGCGGCCAGCAGGACCGCCCGCTGGGCCAGGGCAGCCAGCAGGAACGGCAGCAAGGCCAGGGCAGCCAGCAGAGCCGGCCCCAGGGCCAGGGCCAGGGCCAGGGCAGCGAGCAGAACCGGCCCCAGGGCCAGGGCAGCCAGCAGGACCAGCAACGCCAGCAGTCCGGCTCGCAAGAGCAGCAGAAGCCGGGCCAGCAGCGCCAGCGCTGAGCGGCTAGGTTGCATCAGGCGGGGCACGGCCCCGCCTTTTTCGTGCGCCCTGCACAATGGCGCAATGGCCGATCTGCTTCCCCTGCCCCAAGCCGCCGACGTCATCGCTTTCTGGAACGCGGTCGGCCCCGAGAAATGGTTCAAGAAGGACGAGGCCTTCGACCGGCGCTTTCACGACCGCTTCCTGGCTGCGCATGAAGCCGCGGCCTCCGGCGCCCTGGCCGCCTGGACCGCGAGCCCCGAGGGCGCGCTGGCCTTGCTGATCCTGCTGGACCAGTTTCCGCGCAATGCCTTCCGCGGCACGGCGCGCGTCTACGCCACCGATCCCCAGGCGCGCGACATCGCGCTGCAGGCCGTGGCCGCGGGCTTCGACCGCCAGGTGGAAGCCCCGCTGCGGCCGTTCTTCTACCTGCCCTTCATGCATTCGGAACAATCGGACGACCAGGACCGCTGCGTGGCGCTGTGCGAAGGGATCGGCGGGCAGACGCTGCATTTCGCCCGGCACCACCGCGACATCGTGCGGCGCTTCGGCCGCTTTCCCCACCGCAACGCCGTGCTGGGTCGGCGCAGCACCCGCGAGGAGGAGCGCTTTCTCGCCGAGGGCGGCTTCGCCGGCTGAGGTCGCCGACGGGTCGCCCGGCGTGGCGCGCGCCTACCGCCAGCGGCCGGTGTACGTCGCCGGCTGCTCGTCGAGCGCGAACTGCAGCGCGCTGAGGTCGGATTCGGAGTCCTTGAACTCGCTGGTGGTCGGGTTGGTCGCGGCCTTGTCCGAGGAGGAGTAGGTCTCCGGCGAGATCACGATGCCACCCAGCTGCGCGCCCATGGCGACTTCGGCGGCGCGCGCCGGCTGCACGCCCAGGGGCGTGCACCACAGGCGATCCTGGGCGCGGAAGTACGCCAGCGTGCAGGGGCCGCTCACCACGCCCACGCGCATGCCCAGGCCCTTGCCTGCGCGTTGCAGCGCCAGGCCCATGCGCACGGCGGCTCCCGCGTCCTCGAAGAAGATCAGGGCGGCGGCGTCAACGTAGGGATCGAGGCGGCCGCCATAGCGCACCGCCAGTTGCTGCAGCTCACCGAAGAAGCGCTCCCAGGCGTCGCTGCCGTCCGGCTGGACCACGGCATCGGCATGGACCAGGGTCAGGTGGCGCTGCTCGAAGACGATGCTGTCGCGACCCTCGCCGAGGAACAAGCCCTTCCAGACGGCAGCCGGCAGCTGGTGCAGGACCTTGTCCGAGAGGGCCTCCATCAGGAGAGCCGGTACCGTCGTGTCTTCCATGGTTCGCTCGTGTGTCCCAAGTAACTGAATGAAACCACAACCATGGAAAGTGACTGTAGGAAATCAGGCCGAAAACATTAGGAGACTTCCCTAAGCCGCCGTGGGGACCGTCCTGCGGCTGCGCTTGCGCGGCGCGGGCTTTCCGGCCACGTCGAGCGTCACCCAGGCTGGCGCGTGGTCGCTGGCCTTCTCGCGGCCGCGCACCCAGCTGTCGACGCCGGCGCCGCGCAAGGCAGGCGCCAGTTGCGGATTGAGCAGCAGGTGGTCGATGCGCAGCCCCGCGTTGCGTTGCCAGTGCTGGCGGAAATAGTCCCAGAAGGTGTAGACCGGCGTGTCCGGATACAGATGGCGCAGGGCATCGGTCCAGCCCTGCGCCAGCAGCCGCTCGTAGCACGCGCGCGTCTGCGGCTGCAACAGGGCGTCCTTGCGCCACGACTTCGGGTTGTAGATGTCGAAGTCGGTGGGCACCACGTTGTAGTCGCCCGCCATCACCACCGGATGGCCGCAGTCCACCAGGGTGGCGGCGTGCGCGATCAGCCGCTCGAACCAGGCCAGCTTGTAGTCGAACTTCGGGCCCGGCTGCGGATTCCCATTGGGCAGGTACAGGCAGGCCACCACCACGCCATCCACCGCGGCCTCGAGGTAGCGGCTCTGCGTGCCGTCCGGGTCGCCCGGCAGCTCGCGCCGCACCTCCACCGGCTTCGCCCCGCGGGCCAGGATGGCCACCCCGTTCCAGGACCGCTGCCCCTTCCAGAGGGCGCCGTAGCCCGCGGCCTCGAGCGCGCCCACGGGAAAGGCTTCGTCCTGGGCCTTGAGTTCCTGCAGGCAGGCCACGTCGGGCTGCTCGCGGTCGAGCCATTCCAGCAGGTGCGGCAGGCGCGACTTGACGCCGTTGACGTTGTACGTGGCGATCTTCATCGTTGCGGCGCGGGCGTCCGGGGGCGCCGGCAGGCGGCGCGCGGGCGGCTCAAGGCCGGCGGGCGCGCCGGCGGCTGAACGCCTCGGCGCCGCCGCTGCCGCCGCCATCGGGGAAATCGTGGGCATCGAGCTTGCCACGCCGGGGCTGCTGGGGCGCTTCCACGATGGTGCTGGCGGAGTTCTCGCCATGGTCCGGCCGGGCCGGAACGCTGGAGGTGGGCCGCTCGCCGAGTCGGGCGCGGCTGGTGCTTGTGTCGAAGCGGGAGGCCATGGGTCGAAACTAAACGACGCCGGCGGGCTCCCACTGTCGGACAAGCCCGCGAAACTCCCCCATGCACGCCCTCCCCGCCCTGCTCCTGGCCGCGGCCTGCGCGGCGGCCGCGCAGGACGATCCGCTCAAATCCGCGGCCTGCGACCAGGCCCTGGCGCAGCTGGAACAGGGACGCGCCGGCGGCGGCAACGTGGCGGCGCTGCGCGAGCGTGCCGCGCAGGCCTGCCTCGGCGGCACCCGCGATGC
>JAEZKX010000450.1 GCA_023436025.1 Pseudomonadota bacterium
GGCCGAGACCTCGCCGGCGTCCGTGCCGCTGATGGCCCGGCTGCTGACCGAGGCCGCCGCAGCCTGCGGCCGCCGCGAGGAGGCCCGCGCCCTGCTGCAGGCGAGCTACGACGCCGCACCCTCGCTGGACGTCCTTGACGGCATCGCGGCGCTGGAGCCCAACCCCGACCAGGCCCGCGAGTGGTACGTGCAGCACCTGCGGCGCGAACCCTCGCTGGTGGCCGCGGCCAAGTGGCTGGCGGGCGAACGGCTGGAGCACGAGCAGTTCCATCCCGACGTGCAGCGCGCGCTCGACCAGGCCGTGAAGCCGCTCACCCGCTACCGCTGCGCGGCCTGCGGCTTCGAGGCCAAGACGCACTTCTGGCACTGCCCGGGATGCCAGGCATGGGATTCGTATCCGCCGCGGCGGGTGGAGGAACTATGAAGCCGACACGACAGCAAATCGCCGCGGCCCAGGTGCTGGTGGTCGGCGATGCCATGCTCGACCGCTACTGGCACGGCGCCGTCGAACGCATCTCCCCCGAAGCTCCCGTGCCGGTGGTCAAGGTGTCGCGCGAGGACGAGCGCATCGGCGGCGCCGGCAACGTCGCCTACAACGTCGCCACGCTGGGGGCGACCGCCAGCTTCATCGGCGTGATCGGCGACGACGAGCCGGGCCGCCGGCTGGAATCGCTGCTGCAGGGCACGGGCATCCGCACGCACCTGGCGCGCGACCGCGGCCTGCGCACCACGGTCAAGCTGCGCGTCATCGGACGCCAGCAGCAGCTGCTGCGCATGGATTTCGAGAACGAGCCCGACCACGAGGTGCTGGCCCAGCAGAACGAGTCCTTCCACCAGCTGGCGCCGGCCCACGACGCCGTGCTGTTCTCCGACTACGGCAAGGGCGGCCTGGCCCACATCCCGGCCATGATCGCGGCGGCGCGCGCCGCCGGCAAGACCGTGCTGGTCGACCCCAAGGGCGCCGACTACAGCCGCTACCGCGGCGCCAGCGTCATCACGCCCAACCGCGCCGAGCTGCAGGAAGTGGTCGGCCGCTGGCAAGGCGAGGACGACCTCAAGGCGCGCGTGGCGCAGCTGCGCGCGCAGCACGCCATCGACGCCATCCTGCTCACCCGCAGCGAGGAAGGCATGACCCTGTTCGACGCCCAGGGCGAACTGACCGTGAAGGCCCAGGCGCGCGAGGTGTTCGACGTCACGGGCGCCGGCGACACGGTCATCGCGACGCTGGCTGCCATGGTGGCGGCCGGCCTGCCGCTGCGCGAGGCCGTGCCCGTGGCCAACCGCGCCGGCGGCATCGTGGTGGGCAAGTTCGGCACCGCCACCGTTTCCTACGAGGAGTTGTTCGCATGACGCGCGTCGTCGTCACCGGAGCCGCAGGCTTCATCGGTTCCAACATCGTCCGCGGCCTCAACGCCCGCGGTATCGACAACATCATCGCCGTCGACGACATGACGCAGGGCGACAAGTTCCGCAACCTGGCGGACCTGCAGATCGAGGACTACCTCGACGCCGACGCGTTCTACGGCCTGTTCGCCGACGGCGCCTTCGGCAAGATCGAGGCCGTGTTCCACGAAGGCGCCTGCAGCGACACCATGGAGCAGGACGGCAAGTACATGATGGAGAACAACTACGGCGTCTCCTGCTCGCTGTTCGAGTCCTGCCAGCAGCGCGGCACCCGCCTGCTGTACGCGTCCTCGGCCGCCACCTATGGCGGCAGCGACACCTTCCGCGAAACACCGCAGTTCGAGGCGCCGCTCAACGTCTACGGCTACAGCAAGCTGCTGTTCGACCAGCGCATGCGGCGCGAGTGCGGCAAGGACTTCCGCCGCAACAAGCGGCAGGTGGTGGGCTTCCGCTATTTCAACGTCTACGGACCGCGCGAACAGCACAAGGGCCGCATGGCCAGCGTGGCCTTCCACCAGTTCAACCAATTCCGCGAGATCGGCAAGGTCAAGCTGTTCGGCGAGTACGGCGGCTACGGCCCCGGCGAGCAGAAGCGCGACTTCGTCTTCGTCGACGATGTGGTGGCGGTCAACCTCTGGTTCTTCGACCACCCCGAAAAGTCCGGCATCTTCAACCTGGGCACCGGGCGGGCCCAGCCCTTCAACGACGTCGCGGTGGCGGTGGTCAACGCGCTGCACGGCGGCGGCGTGCCGGATGCGGCGACCGCTGTGCAGCAGGGCCTCCTGGAATACATCCCCTTCCCCGACGCCCTGCGCGGCAAGTACCAGTGCTACACCCAGGCCGACCTGTCGGCACTGCGAGCCGCCGGCTGCGACCATGTCTTCGCCGACGTGGCGACCGGCGTGGCGAAGTACGTGGCCGAGCTGTCATCCCGGGCCTGAGCGGCCGCGTTGAAGCGGGACCATCCATCCCACGAGGAGTCCCCATGCTGAAGAAGATCCTGGCCGTCCTGGCCATGCTCTACGCCGCGGCCGCCTTCGCCGCCGTCGACGTCAACAAGGCCAGCGCCGCCGATCTCGACGGCGTCAAGGGCATCGGCCCGGCCATGTCCAAGCGCATCCTGGACGAGCGCAGGAAAGGCAAGTTCAAGGACTGGTCCGACCTCGTCACCCGGGTCAAGGGCCTGGGCCCGGCCAGCGCCACCAGGCTGTCGGCCGAAGGCCTGACCGTCAACGGCGACGCCTTCAAGCCCGCCGCGGCGAAACAAGACGAGAAGGCCGCGGCCAAGGCGCAGAAGCAGGCCGCCGAGGCCGCGGCCCATCCGGCGCCCAGCGCGAAGAAGTAAGCGCGCGCCGCCTCCAGGCGGGCTTCACGCCGCCACGTCCATCGCATTGCGCATCCACCGCATTGCGCATCCACCGCATTGCGCATCCACCGCTTGCGCATCACCGGCGTGATGCCAGCCGCGGGTGGCGTCAAGGCCGCGGCTGCCTCCTGCTAGACGCTGCCGTATCCGCCGCCGCCCGGCGTGTGGACCTCGAACACGTCGCCCGGCGCCATCTCGGCCGAGCCGATGTGCCCGAGTTCCTCGACCCGTCCGTCGGCGCGCACCACGCGGTTGATGCCCACCTGGCCCGGCCCGCCACCGGCCATGCCGAAGGACGGATGGATGCGGCCGTTGGACAGGATGCTGGCCGTCATCGGCTCCAGGAAGCGAACCCGGCGGACGCCGCCGTCGCCGCCGCGCCAGCGGCCGGCGCCGCCGGAGCCCGCGCGGATCGCGTAGCTCTCCAGCCGCACCGGGAAGCGGAACTCCAGCACCTCGGGATCGGTCAGGCGCGAATTGGTCATGTGCGTCTGCACGACGCTGGTGCCGTCGAAGCCCTCGCCCGCGCCGCTGCCGCCGGAGATGGTCTCGTAGTACTGGTGGCGCGCATTGCCGAAGGTGAAGTTGTTCATGGTGCACTGCCCCGCCGCCATCACACCCAGCGCGCCCAGCAGCGCGTTGGTGATGCAGGTGGAGGTCTCGACGTTGCCCGCCACCACCGAGGCCGGCGGATCGGGATTGAGCATGCAGCCTTGGGGAATGATCACCCGCAGCGGCTTCAGGCAGCCGGCGTTGAGCGGGATCTCGTCGTCGACCAGGGTGCGGAACACGTACAGTACCGCCGCCATGCAGACCGCGCGCGGCGCGTTGAAGTTGTTCTCCTGTTGCGGCGAGGTGCCGGTGAAGTCGATGGTCGCCGAGCGCGCAGCGGCGTCGACGCGGATCTCCACCTGGATGCGCGCCCCGTTGTCCAGCGGCAGCGTGAAGCTGCCGTCCTTCAGCCGCGTGATGACGCGCCGCACCGACTCCTCGGCGTTGTCCTGGACATGGCGCATGTAGGCCTGCACCACGTCCAGGCCGAACTGCTCCACCATGCGGCGCAGCTCCTGCGCGCCCTTCTCGTTGGCCGCGATCTGGGCCTTGAGGTCGCCCAGGTTCTGTTCCGGGTTGCGTGCAGGATGCCTTCCGCTCCGCAGCAACGCCAGCATCTCCTGCTCGCGCAGCATGCCGCGGTCCACCAGCTTGAAGTTGTCGATCTCCACGCCCTCTTCCGCGATGCGGGTGGAGAACGGCGGCATCGAGCCCGGCGTGATGCCGCCGATGTCGGCATGGTGGCCCCTTGATCCGACGTAGAAAAGCGGTTGGGCAGGCGTTGGGTGATGAGCGAGGGAACCAAGCTCGACGCCGGACGCTGGACCCCCAACACCCAGGTACACCGGCGTGATCACCGTCACGTCCGGCAGGTGCGTGCCGCCGTTGTAAGGGTCGTTCAGCACATAGACGTCGCCGGGCTGCATGGTGGCGGCGTTCTCGCGGATCACCGTCTTGATGCTCTCGCCCATGCTGCCCAGGTGGACCGGCATGTGCGGCGCGTTGGCGATCAGGTTGCCTTCGGCGTCGAACAGCGCGCACGAGAAGTCCAGCCGCTCCTTGATGTTGACCGAGTAGGCGGTGTTCTGCAGCTGCAGCCCCATCTGCTCGGCGATGTTCATGAAGAGGTTGTTGAACACCTCCAGCAGCACCGGGTCCACCTGCGTGCCGGCCGCGAAGGTGGCGGCGCGCGGCACCCGCCGCTCCAGCAGGATGTGGTCGTGCTCAGTGATGCGCGCCTCCCAGCCCGGCTCCACCACCGTGGTCGCGTTCTGTTCGGCGATGATGGCCGGGCCAGGAATGGCGTCGCCCGGCCGCAGGTCCTCTCGCACCGCCAGCGCGGCATCGTGCCAGGCGCCGCCGGAATACATGCGCACCGTCTCGCGCCGGGGCACGGTGCGAGCGGGCTGCAGCGCAAGGGTCGGTTCGGCCGGTGCGTCGCCGGCCACGATGGCCTCCACCGACACGGCCTCGACCACCATCGGCTTGCCCGGCATCAGGAAGGAGTAGCGCTGGCGGTAGGCGGCCTCGAAGCCGGCCATGATGGTCGCCAGGTCGCCGAAGGGCACCACCAGCGCCGAATCGCTGCCCTGGTAGCGCACATGGACACGGCGGCACAGTTGCACCGGCCCGCCGCCCACCTGCTGGCGCTCCAGTTCGGCCTGCGCGGCCACGGACAGGGCCGCCAGCTTCTCCTGCACCTCGGGCAGGGCCTGCGCCGTCAGCGTCAGCTCCACCGCCTGCTCGCGGATCACGTTCTGGTCGGCCAGCCCCATGCCGTAGGCCGACAGCACGCCCGCCAGCGGATGCACGAACACGCGCGACATGCCCAGCGCGTCGGCCACCAGGCAGGCATGCTGGCCGCCGGCGCCGCCGAAGCACTGCAGGGTGTAGCGCGTCACGTCATAGCCGCGCGCCACCGAGATCTTCTTGATCGCATTGGCCATCTGCTGCACGGCGATGGCGATGAAACCTTCGGCCACCTCCTCCGCGCTGCGGCCCGTGCGCGCGGCCAGCTCGCCGAACTGGCGCTCCACCACCTCGCGCGACAGCGGCTCGTCGGCGCCAGGCCCGAACACGCGCGGGAAGTATGCCGGCTGGATCTTGCCCACCATCACGTTGGCGTCGGTCACGGCCTGCGGGCCGCCGCGGCGGTAGCTGGCCGGACCGGGGTTGGCGCCCGCGCTGCGCGGCCCGACGCGGAAGCGCGCGCCGTCGAATGCGAGGATGGAACCGCCGCCGGCCGCCACCGTGTGGATGCTCATCATCGGCGCGCGCATGCGCACGCCGGCCACCTGCGTTTCGAACTCGCGCTCGAACTCGCCGGCGAAGTGCGACACGTCAGTGGACGTGCCGCCCATGTCGAAGCCGATCACCTTGCCGTGACCGGCCAGCTGCGCGGTGCGCGCCATGCCCACGATGCCGCCGGCGGGGCCCGAGAGGATGGCGTCCTTGCCCTGGAACGCATGGGCGTCGGCCAGGCCGCCGGAGGACTGCATGAAGAACAGCTTCACGCCCGGCATCTCGCCCGCCACCTGCTCGACATAGCGGCGCAGGATGGGCGACAGGTAGGCATCGACCACGGTGGTGTCGCCGCGGCTGACGAACTTCATCATCGGGCTGGTTTCGTGCGAGGTGCTGACCTGCGTGAAGCCGACCTGCCGGGCGATCTCGCGCGCCGCCGCCTCGTGCGCCGTGAAGCGGTAGCCGTGCAGGAACACGATGGCGACACTGCGCAGCCCGCGGCCGAAGGCCTCCTGTAGCGCCTGCCGCAGGTGCTCCCCGTCCAGCGGCTGCAAGACCTCGCCCTGCGCGCCGACGCGTTCCTGCGCCTCGATCACCTCGCTGTACAGGAGCTCCGGCAGCACGATGCGGCGGTCGAACAGCCGCGGCCGGTTCTGGTAGGCGATGCGCAGCGCATCACGGAAGCCCCGGGTGGTAACCAGCAGCGTCGGCTCACCCTTGCGCTCCAGCAGTGCGTTGGTGGCGACGGTCGTGCCCATCTTCACGCATTCCACCTGCTGCTGCGTGATCGGCTCGCCGGGCCGCAGCCCCAGCAGGTGGCGGATGCCGGCCACTGCGGCGTCGCGGTACTGCTCGGGGTTGTCCGACAGCAACTTGTGCGTAACCAGGGTGCCGTCGGGCCGGCGGCCCACCACGTCGGTGAAGGTGCCGCCGCGGTCGATCCAGAACTGCCAGCGAGGCGCGCGCGTCGGAGCTTGGGCTTGGGCTTCTTGCATCGTTGCTAGGACTCGGGACGGATCTGCGCCACGGCGGTCCCCGCGGCGACGTAAGCGCCTTGCGCCACGCGGTGGACCAGCCGCCCGCCACAGGGCGCCGTGATGGCGCTCTCCATTTTCATCGCCTCCATGACGGCGACCACCTCGCCTGCGTTCACGGCTTCGCCGTCGGCCACCTTCCAGACCAGCAGGGTGCCGGCGATGTGCGCCGCCAGCACGCCAGGGTCGGCGGGCGCGGCCTCGGCCTCGGCAGCCGCTGCGGCGGTGGTGCCGGCGCTCGCTTGCAGGCCCGCCAGCAGCGCGGCGGGCAGGCCCAGGCGCACCCGGCGGCCGTCGATCTCCACGGCCGTGCGCACCAGGGTGGTGTCGGGCACGTCGGCACGCACCGCGGCGGCCAGGTCGTTGGCGAACACGGTCTCGATCCAGCGGGTGTGCACGGCGAAGCGGCCGTCGCCGGTGAAATCGCCATGGTCCATCACGGCGCGGTGGAAGGGCAGCACCGTGGCCACGCCTTCGATGCGGAACTCGCGCAGGGCGCGGCGCGCGCGCGCGATCGCCTGTTCGCGCGTGGGGCCGGTGACCACCAGCTTGGCCAGGAGCGAATCGAAGGTGCCGGGCACCGCCGAGCCGGCGGCGACGCCGCTGTCGACGCGCACGCCCGGGCCCAACGGCGGCTCGAACACGCTCACCTGGCCGGGCGCCGGCAGGAAGCCGCGGCCCACGTCCTCGGCGTTGATGCGGAACTCGAAGGCATGGCCGCGCGGCTGCGGCGTCTCACGCAGCGTGAGCGGCAGGCCGTCGGCCACGCGCAGCTGTTCGACCACCAGGTCGATGCCGGCCGTTTCCTCGGTCACGGGATGCTCCACCTGCAGCCGCGTGTTGACCTCCAGGAAGGACAGCGTGCCGCCCGCGCCCAGCAGGAATTCCACGGTGCCGGCGCCTACATAGCCGGCCTGGCGGCAGATGTCGCGCGCGGCCTGGTGGATGCGTTCGCGCTGCTGCGGCGCGAGGAAGGGCGCGGGCGCCTCCTCCACCAGCTTCTGGTTGCGCCGCTGCAGCGAACAGTCGCGCGTGCCCAGCACCACCGCGTTGCCGTGGGTGTCGGCGATCACCTGCGCTTCCACGTGGCGCGGCTGGTCGAGGAACTGCTCGACATAGCACTCGCCGCGGCCGAAGGCGGCCACCGCCTCGCGCACGGCGGACGCGTAGAGGTCCTCGACCTCGTCGCGCTTCCATGCCACCTTGAGGCCGCGTCCGCCGCCGCCGAAGGCCGCCTTGATGGCGACCGGGTAGCCGTGCTGCGCGGCGAAGCGCACCACCTCTTCCGCGCTCTGTACCGGACCCGGCGTGCCGGCCACCAGCGGCGCGCCCACCTCGGTGGCGATGCGGCGCGCCTGCACCTTGTCGCCGAGGGCGGCGATGGCCTCCGGCGGCGGGCCGATCCAGGTCAGGCCGGCGGCTATCACCGCCTGCGCGAAGGCCGCGCTCTCCGACAGGAAGCCGTAGCCGGGATGCACCGCGTCGGCGCCGCTGCGCCGGGCGACCGCCAGCACCTTGTCCATGGCGAGGTAGGTATCGGCGGGACGCGTGCCTTCCAGTGCGTAGGCCTCGTCGGCCAGCCGCACGTGCAGCGCGTCGATGTCGGGGTCGGCATAGAGCGCCACGGAGGCCACCCCGTAGTCGGCGCAGGCCCGCGCGATGCGCACGGCGATCTCGCCCCGGTTGGCGATCAGGACTTTCTTCATGGCAGCAAGCCGGCTTCGGTGGCCGCGAACGGCCGGATGGGACGGAAGCGCAATCGCGCGCCAATCGGCACCTGGCCCAGCAGGTCCTGGTGATGCGGCGCGACGGCGGCGATGACAGGGTAGCCGCCGGTCAACGGATGGTCGGCGAGGAAGAGCACGGGCTGGCCGCTGGGCGGCACCTGGATGGAGCCGGGCAGCGTGCCTTCGCTGGGCAGCTCCGCGGCGTCGACGCGTTCGAGGCCGTGCTCGCCCTGCAGGCGCAAGCCCACGCGGTTGGACTGCGGGGTGACGGTCCATGCCTGCCGGGTGAAGGTGTCGAGCGCGGCCGCGGTGAACCAGTCGGTGCGCGGACCCAGTACCACGTCGAGGACCACCGTATCGCCCTCGGCCGGCAGTGCGCACGGCGGCGTCTCGGACGCGCCGACCACGCCATGGCG
>JAEZKX010000018.1 GCA_023436025.1 Pseudomonadota bacterium
CCGCCAGGCCGCCGCGCCCGCGGCGCCCGAAGTACCGACTATGCGCTGCGGCTCGGCCCCCCTGCCGGTGGCGAGGCCCGCATCATGATGAGGCGCCTGATCTGGGCCGGCCTCTTCGTGCTGGCCGCCGCCGCGCTCCTGGTGTGGATGTTCAATTTCTGGGGCAGCCCGCGCATCCACGACCTGCCACCCACCACGCCGCCGGCGCGCGACCAGGTCGCGCGCGGCGCCTACCTGGCCCGCGTGGGGAACTGCATGCTGTGCCACACCGAACGCGGTGGCGCGGCCTATGCCGGCGGGCGGCCGGTGGAGACGCCGTTCGGGACGGTCTATGCCAGCAACCTCACGCCCGATGCCGAAACCGGCATCGGCAACTGGTCGGTCGCGCACTTCCGCCGCGCCCTGTACGAAGGCCGCTCGCGCGACGGCCGCCTGCTGTACCCGGCATTCCCCTACAACCACACCACGCTGGTCAGCAGCGCCGACGCCGACGCCTTGTTCGACTACCTGCGCAGCCTGCCGCCGGTGAACAAGCCGAACCGGGCGCACCGCCTGCGCTGGCCGTACAACACGCAGGCGGCACTGGCGGTGTGGCGCGCGCTCTACTTCCGCCCGGCGAAGTACGAGGACGACCCGACCCGCACGCCCGAGTGGAACCGTGGCGCCTACCTGGTGCGCGGCCTCGGCCACTGCGGCGCCTGCCACACCACGCGCAACGCGCTGGGCGGCATGGGCGACCTGAACGACCTGTCGGGGGGGCTCATCCCCATGCAGAACTGGTACGCACCCTCGCTGTCCTCGGCGGGCGAGGCCGGGGTCGCCGACTGGCCGCTGAAGGAGATCGAGCAGCTGCTGTCCACCGGCACCTCGCCGCGCGCCACGGTGCAGGGACCGATGGCGGAGGTGGTGCTGCACAGCCTGCAGTACCTGGAGCCGCGGGACATCCGCGCCATGGCGGTGTTCCTCAAGTCGCTGCCGCCCACGCCCACCGACACCGACCCGCGCGAGGCGCCCCGCGCCCTGCCCTCGGTGGCCGAGCGCGGCGGCCGCCTCTACCAGCAGCACTGCGCCTCCTGCCACGGCGAGCAGGGCCAGGGCGTGCCCGGCGCCTATCCGCCCCTCGCGGGCAACCGCGCGGTGACGCTGCCGGTCACTGCCAACCTGGTGCAGGTGGTGCTGCACGGCGGCTTCGCGCCGGCCACGCGCGGCAATCCGCGGCCCTACGGCATGCCGCCCTTCGCGACCACGCTGTCGGATGCCGACGTCGCCGCCGTGCTCACCTACATCCGCGGCGCCTGGGACAACGGCGCGCCGCCGGTGTCGGAACTGGCGGTGACCCAGCAACGCAGCAGCGCGCGCCCATAATCACGCCATGTCCCTGCGTCGCGTCCGCCTGCCATCCGAGGTGCCCGGCCAGTTGTGGCTGGGGTCCATGCCCGGGCGTTTCGAAGCCTGGAGCACCTTCGAGGCCCAGGCCGAACGCAGCGGCCTGGCGCGCGTGGTGTGCCTCACGCCGCGCACCGAGCTGGCCGAACTCTCGCCCCAGTACCACGCGGCGGTGGTGGCAGGCCGCCTGCCCTTCCGCTGGCAGCAGGTGGCCATGCGCAACTTCGGCCTGCCCGAGGATCCCGCGGGCTTTCGCCGAGACATCCAGGACGTGGCTGCCGCCCTCGAGCGCGGCGACGCGGTCCTGCTGCACTGCGCGGCCGGCATGGGCCGCACCGGCACCGCCGCCGCGTGCGTGCTCAAGGCCCTGGGCCTGGATGCGGGCGAGGCCTTGCAGCGGGTGCGCGATGCCGGATCCAATCCGCAGAACGCGGAGCAGTCGGGCCTGGTGGACTGGTTCTAGTCCGCCTGGCGCGTTCAGGCGCCGAAGGGATTGGCGAACACCAGCATCATCGCCACGCCCACTCCGATCAGGAAGTTGGCGTCGATCAGGCCGGCGATGAGGAACATCCGCGTCTGCAGCGGCTCCATCATCTCCGGCTGGCGCACGGCGCCGTCGATGAAGCGGCCGCCCACGGTGCCGATGGCCAGGCAGGCGCCGATGGCTCCCAGTCCGACGATGAGGCCGCAGGCAACGGCGATGAGACCCGCGTCTGTCATGGTGCGCTCCTTCCTTGTGAACCGATGCCGGCATGGTGCCGGCCGGCCGTCACTGCGGCGATGACGTGGCAGGTAAGGCCGCGATGCGTTGGCCGGACACCGCGGCCAGGTCGGCGGCGGCCACCCGCTGCGGCGCCAGTTCAGCCAGCGGCAGCAGCACGAAAGCGCGCTCGCGCATGCGCGGATGGGGCACGGTCAGCGCGGGGCTGTCGATGCGCGCATCGCCGTACAGCAGCAGATCGAGGTCCAGCGTGCGCGGCGCGTTGCGGAAGGGCCGCTCGCGGCCAGCCGCGGCCTCCAGCCCCTGCAGGCCGGCCAGCAGCGCGTGGGCATCGAGCGTGGTGGCGAGCTCGGCCACCGCGTTGACGTAGTCGGGACCGCCGGCATCGACCGGGGCGCTGCCGTAAAAGCGCGACACGCGCAGCAGGCGCGTGCCGGGCAGCGTAGCGAGGCCGGCGCACGCTGCCTGCAGCGCGCGGCGCGGATCGCCGAGGTTGGCGCCCAGGCCGATGTAGGCGAGGAC
>JAEZKX010000023.1 GCA_023436025.1 Pseudomonadota bacterium
TTCGTGGCGGCGCAGTCGCTGCTGGCGCGCGGCGAGGATATGCGCGGCACGGTGGTGCGCGGCATCGACCCCAAGCTGGAGGCGCAGGTGACCGACCTGGCGACCACCGCGCAGCCGGTGCTGGACAAGCTGGAGCCCGGCCAGTTCCGCGTGGTGCTGGGCGCCGAGCTGGCGCGCAACCTGGGCGTGCGCGAGGGCGACGCGGTGACCATCATCGCGCCGGGCGGGCAGGTGACGCCGGCCGGCGTGGTGCCGCGCCTGAAGCAGATGACGGTGGCCGGCACCTTCGATTCCGGCCATTTCGAGTACGACAGCGGCCTGGTGCTTCTGAACTGGGAGGATGCCGCGCGCATCTTCAACCTGGAAGGCCCGACCGGCGTGCGCCTGAAGCTGCGCGACCTGCACCAGGCCCGCGAGGTGGCGGCGGAGCTCGCCACCTCGCTCAGCGGCCCCTTCCTGATCCGCGACTGGACGCGCCAGAACCGCACCTGGTTCGCCGCCGTGCAGCTGGAGAAGCGCATGATGTTCATCATCCTCACGCTGATCGTGGCGGTGGCCGCCTTCAACCTGGTGAGCACGCTGGTGATGACGGTCACCGACAAGCGCGCCGACATCGCCATCCTGCGCACGCTGGGGGCCAGCCCGGCCAGCATCATGGGCATCTTCGTGGTGCAGGGCGCGGCGGTGGGCGTGATCGGCACGCTGGCCGGCCTGCTGCTGGGGCTGGGCATCGCGCTGAACATCGACGTCATCGTGCCGGCCCTGGAGAAGCTGCTCAACGCCAGCTTCCTGCCCCAGGACATCTACCTGATCAGCCGCATGCCCAGCGACCCCCAGTCCTCCGACATCGTGCCCATCGCCCTGATCTCGCTCGCGCTGTCCTTCGTGGCGACGCTCTATCCCAGCTGGCGCGCCAGCCGCGTCAACCCGGCGGAGGCCCTGCGCTATGAGTGACGTGGTGCTGGCCTGCCAGGGCCTGACCAAGCGCTTCACCGAGGGCAGCCTCGACGTCGAGGTGCTCAAGGGGATCGACCTCGAAGTGCGCAAGGGCGAGACGCTGGCCATCGTCGGCGCCTCCGGCTCCGGCAAGAGCACGCTGCTGCACCTGCTGGCCGGACTCGATGCGCCCACCAGCGGCAAGGTGCAGCTGATGGGGCAGGAACTCACGCAGCTGGATCCGGCGGCGCAGGGCCGGCTGCGCAACCAGTACCTGGGCTTCGTCTACCAGTTCCACCACCTGCTGCCCGAGTTCAGCGCGCTCGACAACGTCGGCATGCCGCTGCGCATCCGCCGCGAGCCGGTGGAGGTCATGAACCGCGCGGCGGCCGACATGCTGGCCGCCGTCGGCCTGCGCGAGCGCATGAAGCACCGGCCGGCGGAGCTGTCGGGGGGGGAACGCCAGCGGGTGGCCATCGCGCGCGCCCTGGTGCACCAGCCGGCCTGCGTGCTGGCCGACGAGCCCACCGGCAACCTCGACCGCGGCACCGCCGACGTGGTGTTCGACCTGATGATGCAGCTGGCCCGCGACCGCGGCACCGCCTTCGTGATGGTGACGCACGACGAGCAGCTGGCCGCGCGCTGCGGGCGCACGGTGCGCATCACGAGCGGGAAGCTGCTGTAGGCGCCGAAGGCTGGCGCTTTCGGTAGGGTGTGCGCGCCCAGCGCGCGCACCACCCGCACCGCACTAGGGTGCGTTCGCCGCGCGCGCACCCTCGGGCTTCAGATGGTGGGCTTGCCTACAGGACCCGGTTGAACCAGAACAGCGACAGCCCCGCCGACAGCACCAGCAGCACGCCGGCCGCCATGGCCATCAGGGCCGACACCTCGGTCTCCCGCTTCTCCACGGTGAGCTTGGAGCTGAGCGTCTCGTAGACCTTCTTCAGGTCCTGCGCGGTGCCGGCATAGAAGTACTCGGCCTGGGTCTTGCCGGCGATGGACTTGAGCGTTTCCTCGTCCAGCCGCACCCGCATCGACCAGCCTTCGAAGCCGATGGTCTCGCCATCGACCGTGCCGATGCCCACGGTGTAGACGCGCACGCCGCGGTCGGCCGCCAGCTTGGCGGCTTCCATCGGGTCGACGCCCGTGGTGCGCTGGCCGTCGGTCAGCATGATGATCGCGGCCGAGGAGTACGAGCCCGGCGCCACCGGCGTGAATTCCTTGCGCTCGACCTTGGGCTGGTCGATGGCGAAGCCGCGGGCGCGGTCGCGGCCGCCCTGCAGCTGCTGCAGGTCGATGCCGGCGTCGGGGAACAGGGTGGCCAGCGAGATCACGATGGCGTTGCCGGTGGCCGTGGCGCGCTGCAGCTGGAAGCGGTCGATGGCGGTGACCAGGTCCTCGCGGTTGAGCGTGGGCAGCTGCGCCACCTGGGCTGAACCGGCGAAGGCCACGATGCCCACCTTGACGTGCCGCGGCAGCTCCGCCAGGAAGGCCTTGGCGGCGTTCTGCGCCGCCTCCAGGCGGTTGGGCTGGACGTCGGTGGCGCGCATGCTGCCCGAGACGTCCATGGCCAGGATGATGGTCTGCTGGTTGGACGGCAGCGTCACCACCGCCACCGGGCGCGACGCGGCCAGCACCAGCGCCGCCATGGCCAGCAGGAACAGCAGCGGCGGCACGTGCCGCTTGAACTGCCGGCCGCCCATGGCTTCCTTGACGATGGACAGCGAGGCGTAGCGCACCGCCATCTTGTTCTTGCGACGCAGCAAGAGCAGGTAGATGCCGACCAGCACCGGGAGTGCCAGCAACAGCCAGAGGTTCTGGGCCCAGAGGAAATGCATGTCGAGCTCCCTGTTGTGTGTGGCTAGGCGACGGCGCGCAGGTGCGCCGGCAGGTTGCCCGACGACAGCTGCAGCCGGCGCTTGCGCATCTCGACGAAGCGGACGATGGCGTCCACCAGGTCGGCGTCGGTCGACAGTTCCAGCGCGTCGACCCCCGAGCGCACCAGCGCCTCGCGCAGCTCGGCCTCGCGTTGCGCCGCGATGCGGGCGAAGCGCTTGCGGAAGGCGCGGTCATGCGTGTCGACCACGATGTTCTCGCCCGTCTCGGCGTCGCGCAGGGTGAGCAGGCCGAGGTCCGGCAGTTCCAGCTCCAGGGGGTCGAGCACCCGCACCGCCACCACCTCGTGCCGTTGCGCCAGCTGCGACAGCGGCTTCTCCCAGCCGGGTTCGCTGATGAAGTCGGACACCACGAACACGGTGGAACGGCGCTTGACCATGCTGGCGGCGGAGGCCAGCAGGTCCTGCAGCCGGGTCGGACCGGAGTCGCTGGCGGCCGTGCGGGCCTGCATGCTGTGCAGCAGGTGCAGCACGTGGGCCCGGCCGCTGCGCGGCGGGATCACGGTGTCGACGCCGGTGCCATAGAGCATGGCGCCCACGCGGTTGCCGTGGCGGGTGAGCAGGCGCGCGAGCACCGCCACGAACTCGGCGGAGACGTTGCGCTTGCGCAGCTCGCCGGAGCCGAAGTCGACCGAGGGGCTCAGGTCCAGCAGGAACCAGGCCGACATCTCGCGGTCTTCGGTGAATACGCGCACATGCGGCTGCTGCATGCGCGCCGTGACGTTCCAGTCGATGTGGCGCACGTCGTCGTGCAGCTGGTACTCGCGCAGGTCGGCCAGGTCCAGGCCGGTGCCGCGCAGCAGCGTGCGGTAGTCGCCCTGCAGCAAGCCGTCGAGGCGGCGCAGCACTTTCCACTCGAGCCGGCGCAGGACCTGCTCGGCATGGTGGGCCGGCATCGCCGGCGCGGGCGCCGCGGGGACTGGCGCCGCGGCCTGGGGCGCCTTCTTACGCAGCCAGTTTCTCATGCTCGAGCGGCTTGGGCGGTGCCGGGATCTTGGCCATGATCTTCTGCACCAGGCTTTCGGAAGTGAGGCCCTCGGAAAGCGCCTCGTACGACAGCACCACGCGGTGGCGCAGCACGTCGGGCACCAGGTCGACCATGTCCTCGGGCAGCGCATAGCCGCGGCCGCGCAGCATGGCCATGGCGCGGGCGCCCTCCACCAGGTTGATGGTGGCGCGCGGGCTGGCGCCGTAGGTGATGAAGCGGGCCAGGTCCTTCAGGCCATGGCGGTCGGGCCAGCGCGTGGCCGACACCAGCTTGACCGCGTAGGTGACCAGCGAGGGGTCGACATAGACCCGGCGGCATTCCTTCTGCAGCGCCGCCAGCTGCTCGGTGGTGGCCACCGGCACCACGTCCACAGGGGCGCCGGTGACGCGCTGGACGATCACGAACTCTTCCTCGTCGGTGGGGTAGTCGACCAGCACCTTCATCATGAAGCGGTCGACCTGCGCCTCGGGCAGCGGGTAGGTGCCCTCGGTCTCGATCGGGTTCTGCGTGGCCATCACCAGGAAGGGGCTGGGCACCTTGTGCGTCTCGCCCGCGATGGTGACCTGGCGCTCCTGCATCACCTCCAGCAGCGCGCTCTGCACCTTGGCCGGCGCGCGGTTGATCTCGTCGGCCAGCAGGAGGTTGGCGAACACCGGGCCCAGCGAGGTGCTGAAGTCGCCGGTCTTCTGGTTGTAGATGCGCGTGCCCACCAGGTCGGCCGGCACCAGGTCGGGCGTGAACTGGATGCGCTTGAACTGCCCGCGCACGGTGCTGGCGAGCGTCTTGACGGTGAGCGTCTTGGCCAGGCCGGGCACGCCTTCCACCAGCAGGTGGCCCTGCGCCAGCATGGCCACCATCACGCGCTCCAGGAACCGGTCCTGGCCCACGACCACGCGCTTGACCTCGTAGAGGATCTGCTCCATCAGTTGCGCGGTCGCGCTGTCGGTGCGGGTGAGGCTTTCAGTCATGCGATTCCTGTGGGGCTGGGGTGGCTGGAAAGTCGACGGGTGAGCCGCCGGCTGCATGGCGCGCGCGGCCGGCGGTCATCCGTCGGGCATCAGAACGGCGGCAACCCGGCGGCCGAGGCCGCGTTCTCGATGGGCACGGCGAAGCCGATGCCCAGGAAGGTGCGTGCCGAGGTCGGGTTGAGGATGGCGGTGACGATGCCGACCACCTCGCCGTCCATGGTGACCAGGGGACCGCCCGAGTTGCCAGGGTTGGCCGCCGCGTCGAACTGGATCAGGTTGCGCATTTCCTGCTTGCCCTCGGGCGAGCGGAAGATGCGGCCCAGCCCCGAGACGATGCCGCCCGAGGCCGAGGGCCCGATGCCGAAGGGGAAGCCGACCGCCAGCACCTTGTCGCCGGGCGCGAGGTCGGCGGTGGACCGCATGGTCGCGGCGATCATGTCGTCGGGAATCTTGCTGGCCTGCAGCACGGCGAGGTCGTTCTCGGCCTGCACGCCGGTGATGCTGGCGGTGGCCTCGAGGCCATCGTGGAAGATGACCTTGATGCGGTCGGCGCCGCTGACCACGTGCAGGTTGGTGAGGATCACGCCCTTGTCGATGATGACCACGCCGGTGCCCACGCCGTTCTCGATCTCGTCGTCGTTGCCGGTGACGTCTTCCGAGGCGGGGCCCAGCGGCTTGGGCTTGGCGGATTTTTCCGCCAGCTTGCGTTCCTTCTCGTCGAGCCGGCTCTTGTTGACGTAGCTGACCACGCGCACGACCGAGGGACGGATGTTCTCGTAGGCGCGCGACCATTCGGACGGCATCACCTGCGTCTCCATGGTCTTGAGCACCGCGGCGTTGATGTCGTCCTGCGTGAGCTTGCGCTGCGCGGGTTGCAAGGCCAGGCTGGCGGCGAGCGCCGCCGTCAGCAGCACGATGGCCGACCACAGCAGCCATGGGCTGGAGGCGGCGGGCAGGTAGCGGCGTTTGCGCGTGGCCGGCTGCGCAGCGGGCTGGTCGGGTGCGGCGGAAGCGGCTTGCGCATCCGGGGTGGCCGGCGCGGCGGTCCGGGCCGGGCGACTGGAGCTGTAGAGAGCGGGCCTGCGCATCCGTGATCCTTCGCTATCGAGGCGGGCGCCGCGCCTGGGGGCGGCCCCGGTCTGTCGCACGGTATCACGGTTTCCCGGCGTGTGCACGCTGTTGCGGCATCATGGCGCAATGGCCGCGTGGATTGATACGCACGTTCACCTGGACGCGCCGGAGTTCGCCGCAGACGTCGACGCGGTGCGCATGCGCGCGCGCCGCGCGGGCGTGGTGCACTGTGTGTTGCCGGCGGTGGAGCCGGGCAACTTTTCGGCCGTGCGGGCACTGGCCCATCGCCATGGCGACAGCTACGCACTGGGCATCCATCCGCTGTGCACGGGCCGCGTCGCCGACGACGCGCTGGACCAGCTCGACCGTGCGCTGGCTGCGCAGCGTGACGATCCGCGGCTGGTCGCGGTCGGCGAGATCGGCCTGGACCTGTTCGTGCCGGGGCTCGACCTGGCGCGCCAGGAGCGCTTCTACCGCGAGCAGCTGCTGCTGGCGCAGCGCCACGGCCTGCCGGTGCTGCTGCACGTGCGGCGTTCGGCCGACCTGCTGCTCAAGCACCTGCGCCGCATTCCGGTGCGCGGCATCGCCCATGCCTTCAACGGCAGCGCGCAGCAGGCCGGCGAGTTCGTCGGCCTGGGATTCAAGCTGGGGTTCGGGGGGACGCTCACCTTCGAGCGCGCGCTGCAGATCCGCCGGCTGGCGCGTGATCTGCCGCTGGAAGCGCTGGTGCTGGAAACCGATGCACCGGACATTCCGCCGCACTGGCTCTACCGCACGGCCGAGGCGCGGCGCGATGGCGCGCCCCAGGGCCGCAACGAACCGGCCGAGCTGCCGCGCATCGCCGCGGTGCTGGCCGCTTTGCGCGGCATGGCGAGCACCGAACTGGCCAGGGCCAGCTCGGCCAATGCGCTTGCAGCGCTGCCGCGCCTGGCCGGCCTTCTTGAGTCTGCCTGACGGGGCGCTGCACACGCCGCCGCGCGGTGGAGACAATGGTTGTTGGCCCCCGCCCGACCGGGCGGCTGTGGCGCCAGTGCGGAAGGCGCTTTCCGCGCGGCGGGGACGCGCCCCCCAGGCTGGGGAATTCTGGTAACAATCGCCAGCTCGGTTGTAAATAGACGTAAGCAACACCCGCATGTCCACCGGCACTACCGCTTCCGCGCCCGCGCCCGCCGACGACAGTGGGATGAATGCATGGAGCCTGCCGGGGCTGATCGGCGCGGAGCTGATCAACGCGCTGGGCAACACCCAGGACGTGCTGCAGCGGTCCAAGCGCGACAAGACGATTTCGCCCACCGGGCTGGCGCAACTGGCCGCGGCCGCCGACAACATCCGCCGGCTCGCCATCCGCAGCCAGCAGTTGTCGCGCCTGGCCACCGGGCGGCTGCGCCAGTCGCACGAGCGCGTCGACCTGGCCCAGGTGCTGCAGAAGGTGCTGGACGACAACGACTGGCGCTACTACGAGGCCGGGGTCACCCTGGAGCCGCAGCTGCGCGAAGTCGAGGTGGTCGTCGACCCCAGCCTGCTGGTGAGCCTGTGCGAAACCGCCATCGACTGCGCCGTGCGCTACGGGCAGGTGCTGTCGGTGCGTGTGGGCCTGCTGCACTGGCCGGAACACGGCGTGCTCACGGTGCGGGCGCGGCCGCACTCGCCCGACCCGGCGCGCCCGCTCGACAACGGCGACGAGGTCTTCGAGTGGGTGCTGCTGACGCGCCTGGCGGCCGAGATGGGCCTGGAGGCGCGGCGCGCGATCCATGCCGACCATGTGCAGCTCGAGCTGCAGTTCCCCCGCACGGTGCGCCACCTGCAGGGACTGAGCGCGGTGGAGGTCGATGGCGGCGACTCGGTCTTCGGCGCGTCCAGCTCGCGCCCCTTCACGGGCCACCACGTGCTGCTGGTCGGCGGCTCCGATGCGCAGCTGCGCTGGCAGGTCGAGGCCATCTGCAAGGAGATGCGGCTGCTGCTGGACACCGTGCCCAACTGCGCGGCGGCAGTGCGCCAGTTCGAGCGGGCACGGCCCGACGTGGTGCTGCTGGAGGAACACCTGCGCGACCACCATTTCGACCAGCTGCGCGAGGACGCCGCGCGCTATGGCATGGCCTTTCCCTGCGTGGAGATCACCCAGCAGAAGAACGTGGTGCAGCTCGCCAGCTGGGACGGCGAGCAGACCAGCCGGGTCAGTCGCGACGCGCTGCGCGACCAGCTGCAGTCCATCCTGACCATCGAGCTGGCCAAGGTGTTCTAACGAAGGGGCAGAATCGCCCTCCGTGACTGCATCCCGCTCCCTTCCCGAAGTCAACTTCTCCGACCACGGCGACATCCGCTATTTGCACCTGCAGACCGAATGGGTCCAGGGCTCCATGCGACTGGACGCGCCCTACGACATCGATCTCGAGTACGTGCAGCGCATGATGGCCTGGCTGCTGTTCGTCGATCCTGCCTCGGTGCCCAAGCGCCACGCCATGCAGCTGGGCCTGGGCGCCGCCGCCCTCACCAAGTTCTGCCACAAGCGGCTGCGCATGAAGACCACCGCGATCGAGCTGAACCCGCAGGTGGTGGCGGCCTGCCGCATCTGGTTCAAGCTGCCCAAGGACGACAGCCGGCTGTCGGTGGTGCTGGGCGACGCGGCCGAAGTCGCGGCGCACGCCCACTGGCGCGGCCAGGTCGACGCCTTGCAGGTGGACCTGTACGACCACGAGGCGGCGGCCCCGGTGCTGGACAGCGAGGACTTCTACCGCGATTGCCGCCAGTTGCTGACGGAAGACGGCTGCATGACGGTCAACCTGTTCGGCCGCGCCTCCAGCTACGACCGCAGCCTGGCGCGCATCCAGGCCGCCTTCGGCGCCGCCGCCGTGTGGTCCTTTCGTCCCACGCGCGAAGGCAACACCGTGGTGCTGGCCCTGCGCCAGCCGCAGGAACCGCCCCGTGCCCTGTTGCTCGAACGCGCCGCCACCATCGAGTCGCGCTGGGGCCTGCCCGCGCGCAAATGGCTGCGGGTGCTGAAGCCGGCTTGAGGGCCGCGAGCGCTACGCAGGCCGGGGCGCCGGACAGGCGGACAGGCGGACGCAAAAGTCGCGAAGGTTCCGCACAAGTCGCAAAAGGACATCCTTATGTTGTGGGCTGTTCTTTTGCGACCTTTGCGCAGCTTTTGCGTCCTTTGCGTCCTGCCCCCGCTTTCTTCGGCCTGCGCCGCCGCAGCGCCAAGACAGCCGGACGCAAAAGTCGCGAAGGTTTCGCAAAAGTCGCAAAAGGACATCCTTATGTCGTGGGCTGTTCTTTTGCGACCGTTGCGCAGCTTTTGCGTCCTTTGCGTCCTGCCCCCGCTTTCTTCGGCCTGCGACCCGCCATAGCGCCAAGAGGCCGGACGCAAGAATCGCGAAGGTCTCGCAAAAGTCGCAAAAGGACTTCCACTTCTTTATTGGCTGTTCTTTTGCGACTTTTGCGTAGCCTTTGCGACCTTTGCGTCCTGTCTCCGCTTTCTTCGGCCCGCGACCCTCCCCGCTTGTTGAGTACCATCCGGGGATGAGCGCCAACCTCCAGGCCGGGCCCAGGATCTCCGAGCGGACGCCGCAGCGCGGACCGCTGCATTGGCGGCAACTGGTCGACTGGCTGGCGGAGGACGGCGTGATCTCGGGCGAGGAGGCGCGGCGGACCATCGCGCGCTGCTCGCAGGCCGAGAGCGCGCAGCATCCGCTGGTGCGCCTGGCGGCGGTGGCCATGGGCCGCGCGTCCGACGGCAAGCCGCTCGACATCGAAGCGCTCGCCCAGTACCTGGCCCAGCGCGCCGGCATGGACTACTTCCGCATCGACCCGCTGAAGGTCGACGTCGCCAAGGTCGCCGACACCATGAGCGCGGCCTATGCCGAACGCCACAAGGTGCTGCCGGTGCAGGTGACCGCCGCCGAAGTGGTGGTGGCCACCAGCGAGCCCTTCATGGACGGCTGGATCGACGAGGTGGAGCGCCAGGCCAAGCGCCCGGTGCGGCGCGTGGTCGCCAATCCGCAGGACATCCACCGCTACACGGCGGAGTTCTTCGCGCTGGCCAAGTCGGTCCGGTCGGCCCAGCGCAGCGGCGGCAACAGCGGCGGCGCCAGCTTCGAGCAGCTGGTGGAGCTCGGGCGCAGCAACAAGCAGCTCGATGCCAACGACCAGGGCGTGGTGCAGGTGGTCGACTGGCTCTGGCAGTACGCCTTCGACCAGCGCGCCAGCGACATCCACCTGGAGCCGCGGCGCGAGCAGGGCGTGATCCGCTTCCGCATCGACGGCGTGCTGCACCCGGTCTACCAGATGCCCATGACCGTGCTCAATGCGATGATCGCGCGCATCAAGCTGCTGGGCCGCATGGACGTGGTGGAGAAGCGCCGCCCGCAGGACGGCCGCATCAAGACGCGCAATCCGCGCGGCGACGAGGTCGAGATGCGCCTGTCAACGCTGCCCACCGCCTTCGGCGAGAAGATGGTCATGCGCATCTTCGACCCCGACACCGCGGTGAAGGACCTCGACGCGCTCGGCTTCTCCGCCCACGACGCGCAGCGCTGGGAAGGGCTGGTCAAGCGGCCGCATGGCATCGTGCTGGTGACCGGCCCCACCGGCTCGGGCAAGACGACGACGCTGTATTCGACCCTCAAGCGCCTGGCGACCGAGGAGGTCAACGTCAGCACGGTGGAAGACCCGATCGAGATGATCGAGCCTTCCTTCAACCAGACCCAGGTGCAGGCGCAGCTGGACTTCGGCTTCGCCGAGGGCCTGCGCGCGCTGATGCGGCAGGACCCGGACATCATCATGGTGGGCGAGATCCGCGACCTGGCCACCGCCGACATGGCGATCCAGGCGGCGCTGACCGGCCACCTGGTGTTTTCCACGCTGCACACCAATGATGCGCCTTCGGCCGTCACGCGCCTGATGGAGCTGGGCGTGCCGGGCTACCTGATCAACGCCACCGTCATCGGCGTGCTGGCGCAGCGCCTGGTGCGCACGCTGTGCCGGCAATGCCGCGAGCCCGATCCGGACACGCCGCGCAGCACGCTGGACGACGTGGTGAAGCCCTGGAAGATCAGCGGCGACTGGCGGCCCTACCGGCCGGTGGGCTGCGTCGATTGCCGCATGACCGGCTTCCTCGGGCGCATGGGCCTGTACGAGCTGCTCACGGTCACCGAGGGCTTCAAGGAGAAGGTGGCGCAGAACACCGGCATCGCGCCGCTGAAGCGCCAGGCCATGGCCGACGGCATGCGGCCGCTGCGCCTGGCGGGCGCGCTGCGCGTCGCCGAGGGCCACACCACGATCGACGAGGTGCTGAGCGCGACGCCGCCGGTGGATTGAGGGCGGCACCCGTTTCCTGCGCCGTCATGGTGCGGCCGCTGCGCGCGCACGCCGCTGCCGGTGCATTTGCATTGGGGTTGACCCTAGGGCTCCCTGGGCGCGTGGTCTTCCGTAGGTGATACCCACATCGGGGCATGTAGTGAATTCCCTCACAATCCGCCCGGTTTGCAATCCCTTACAGGAGACAGCATGAAAATCAAGAGCCAGAAGGACTTCTTCGCCGGGCTCATGTTCACGGCGGTCGGCGTCGCATTTGCCTGGGGCGCCACCAACTACACCATCGGCGAGGGCGCCCGCATGGGCCCCGGCTACTTCCCCTTGATGCTCGGCATCATCCTGGCCATCGTCGGCCTGATCGTGGCCTTCCAGGCCATGGTGGTCGAGACCGAGGACGGCGAGAAGATCGGCAAGTTCGCCTGGAAGCCGCTGTTCTTCATCATCTTCTCCAACATCGTCTTTGGTCTCTGCCTGGGCGGCATTCCCGCGCTGGGCATCCCGGCACTCGGCCTGATCGTCGGCATCTATGCGCTGACGTTCATCGCCAGCATGGCCGGCGAAGAACACAAACCCAAGGAAGTGGTCGTCCTGGCCACCGTGCTCGCCGTCATGAGCTACGTCGCCTTCATCTGGCTGCTGAAGCTGCAGTTCCCGGTGTGGCCCAGTTTCCTGACGCGCTAAGAGGAGGAAGCCACCATGGATCTGTTTAGCAACCTCGCCATCGGCTTCGGCGTCGCGTTCACGCCGATCAACCTGCTGTACGCCTTCATCGGCTGCCTGCTGGGCACTGCCATCGGCGTGCTCCCCGGCATCGGCCCCGTGGCCACCATCGCCATGCTGCTGCCGGCCACCTACGCGCTGCCGCCCGTGTCGGCGCTGATCATGCTGGCCGGCATCTACTACGGCGCCGCCTACGGGGGCTCCACCACCGCCATCCTGGTCAACCTTCCGGGTGAATCATCGTCGGTGGTGACCATCATCGACGGCTACCAGATGGCGAGGCAGGGACGGGCCGGGCCCGCATTGGCCGCCGCCGGCATCGGCTCGTTCTTCGCGGGCTGCGTCGCCACCCTGATCCTGGCCGCCTTCGCCGCGCCGCTGACCGAAGTCGCCTTCAAGTTCGGCCCCGCCGAGTACTTCTCGCTGATGGTGCTGGGCCTGATCGGCGCCGTGGTGCTGGCTTCCGGCTCGCTGATCAAGGCCATCGCCATGATCCTGCTGGGCCTGCTGCTGGGCCTGATCGGCACCGACGTCAACTCCGGCGTCGCCCGCTATTCGTTCGACATCCCCGAACTGACCGACGGCCTGGGCTTCATCGTGATCGCCATGGGCGTGTTCGGCTACGGCGAGATCATCGCCAACCTGGGCAAGAGCTCGGAAGAGCGCCAGGTCTTCACCTCCAAGGTGCAGGGCCTGTTCCCGACCAAGGAAGACTTCAAGCGCATGGCGCCCGCAGTGCTGCGCGGCACGGCGCTGGGTTCGGCACTGGGCATCCTTCCCGGCGGCGGTGCGCTGCTGTCCGCCTTCGCGGCCTACACCATCGAGAAGAAGACCAAGCTGAAGCCGGGCGAAGTGCCCTTCGGCAAAGGCAACATCCGCGGCGTCGCGGCGCCGGAATCGGCCAACAACGCCGGCTCGCAGACCTCCTTCATCCCGCTGCTGACGCTGGGCATCCCGCCCAACGCCGTGATGGCGCTGATGGTGGGCGCGATGACCATCCACAACATCCAGCCGGGCCCGCAGGTGATGACCAGCAACCCGGA
>JAEZKX010000050.1 GCA_023436025.1 Pseudomonadota bacterium
CGGTGGCACGGCGCACGCGTGTCACCCGCAAGGACGCGCCCGACCTGCGCGACCGCCTCTACCAGCCGGCGCCGGTGCTGCTGCCCGACGCCTATCCCGGCGACGCGCTGGTGCGCGAGAAGCTGAAGGACTACCGCGCGCTGGTGCTGGACCAAGGCGAGGACTTCTCCTGCACCGGCTACGCGCTGGCCTCCGTCATCAACTACGCGCGCTGGATGAAGGCCGGCATGCCCGCGAAGTTCGCCTCGGTCAGCGCCCGCATGCTGTACAACCACGCACGCCGCTACGACGAGTACGAGGGCGAGGACTACGACGGGTCCAGCTGCCGCGGCGCGCTCAAGGGCTGGTTCCAGCACGGCGTCTGCATGGAAGCCGAATGGCCCGACCACCAGCCGCCGGTGTTCGACTACGCCACCCGGGCGCTGCACACCACCCTGGGCGTGTACTACCGCATCGACACCCGCGCCATCACCGACATGCAGGCGGCCATCCTGCAGGCCAACGCGATCTACGTGTCGGCCTTCACGCACGACGGCTGGACGGCGCTGGAACGCGACACGCCCTCGCGCCGCGTGCCCACGCACGAATCGCTGCCCGCCATCGCCTTCGACGGCCGGCCCTCGCAGGTGGACGGCCATGCCTTCGCCATCGTGGGCTTCAATGCCCGTGGCTTCATCGTGCAGAACTCCTGGGGGCCCGGCTGGGGCATGGGCGGTTTCGCCATCCTCACCTATGCCGACTGGCTGGCCAACGGCATGGACGCCTGGGTCGCGTCCCTGGGCGTGCCGGGCGTGGTGCAGGGGCGCCTGGCGCAGGGCGGCGTGGCCGGTGTGGACGCCGGGCCGGCCGGCGGCGGGGCGACGCCGGCCGCCTGGTGGGACGCCGCCCGCGCCTACACGCACAGCATCGTCATCGGCAACGACGGCCGGGTGGGCCGCTACCTGGCGCAGGATGAGCTCACGCGCTCGCTGGCCTTCCAGGCCTGCACGCTGCCCGACCAGTGGTTCCGCACCGATCCCGCGGCCAGCCGGCCGGGCGCGAAGAAGAAGCTGGTGCTGTACGCGCATGGCGGCCTCAACAGCGAGGACGACGCCATCACCCGTGCGCGCGCCCTGGGGCGCTTCTTCACCGGCAACGGCTGCTACCCGCTGTTCCTGGTCTGGAGGACCGGCCTGCTGGAATCGCTGGCGCATGCGGTGGAGGACGCCTTTCGCCGCGCGCCGCCGGTGGCCGGCGGCCTGGCCGACCTGACGGACACGCTGATCGAGAAGACCCTGGGGCGCGGGCCGGGTCGCATGGTGTGGTCGGAGATGAAGGAGAACGCGCGCTTTTCCGCCACCACCAACCGCGCCTGCGACTTCCTGGCGCTGGCGCTGCAAAGCCTGGCCGCCACCTGGGGCGACGAACTCGAGATCCACCTGGTGGGCCATTCGGCCGGCGCCATCTTGCTGGGCCACCTGCTGGACGTGATGGCGCCGCGCGGCCTGGCCGAACGGGTGGCGGGCCTGCACCTGTACGCGCCGGCCTGCACCGTGCAGTTCGCCAACCAGTACTTCGCGCCCCATGCCGGCCTGATGAAGTCGCTGCGGCTGCACCTGCTGTCAGATGCCCAGGAGAAGGACGACGACGTGGTGAAGTTCTACCGAAAGTCGCTGCTGTACCTGGTGTCGAACGCGCTCGAGCCCGACCTGCGCACGCCCCTGCTGGGCATGGAGAACGTGCTGCGGCCGGACTACCAGGGCTGGGACGGCTCCTCGACCACCACCGAGGCCCTGGGCCGCTGGCGCGACGCCGCGGCCGAGGCCGGCCTGGAGGCGCGCACCCAGGTCATCCTGTCGCCGCACGTGCCCACCTGGGTGCCGCCGACCGGCGCGGCGAAGACGATACGGGCGACGCACGGCAGCTTCGACAACAACATCGACGTGGTGGGCGAAACGCTGCGCGCCATCGTCGGCGGCCCGCTGGCGCTGGCGGTGGACGATCTGCGCGGCTTCTAGCCGCCGCTTGCTTCATTTGAAGGATGGTGACGGTGGAGTCCGCGACGGGCGGCGCCCAGAATGATGCGCCATGACCGCGGACCTCCTGCGCTCTGTCCTGCTTGCCCTGGCGTTTGCCGTGCCTCCGGCCTGGCCACAGGACACACCAGCGCAGCCCGCGGTCGAAGATGCCTTCCGCAAGGCGAGGGTGGAGCAGGCGGAGCGCGAACTGTCCACCAACCGGGCGGCGCAGCAAGTGAAAGGAACATCCGCGACCCAGCTCGCCTCCTTGCGCAAGCGGGAAAGGGAACTGCTGCAGTTGATTCAGTCCCTGCAGGGCAAACCCGCCTCCTGATGAATGGAATCCCCATGAATTGGCTGCCTCGTTCACTCCAAGTCTGCGCCTACCTGGGTATCGCTGCGGCGTGCCAGCAGGCCATGGCCCAGGTTCCGCCCCATCCGCCCGGGACCATCTGCTTCACGCCGCATTTCTGGTGCTGGGCCAACCCTCCCGGGCCGCCGGGAACAGCCTGCATGTGCCCGTCACCTTACGGCTGGGTGCAGGGCCAGCGCAACTAGGCGCAGGCGCGATGCCGGACTCCATCCTCGATCGCCACGCGCTGCTGGCCGATCTTCAACTTGCAGCCATCTACGCGGCCAGGGCCGGCATCCTCCACGACCCGACGGTGATCGAGCGGCTCCAGCGTGTCAGGCAAGACGCACCGGAGAGCGATTTCCCCCTGATCTCCGCGGCGCTCAGCGACCTCGTACGCCTGATCGCCCCGCTTACCCTGGCCGACCTGCGCTGCGGGCGCGACCCCTTCGATCCGCGCAGCCACCGCAAGTCGCGGCTGCTCCAGGTGGCACTCACCGTCCTCGCCCTCTTCGTTCTCCTTCTGATCAGTTACTTCATGCAGGCCCTGCGTGTGGAGGAGGAGGCGGTCAAGACCCTGACGCAGATCCAGGAGCTCGATCCGCACCAGAAGCTCACGGCCTTGCGCAAGCTGGCCCAGTTCGAGCGGCCGCTGGAGCGGCTCAGTTCCTCCTACGAGATCTACCACCAGAAGGCCAACGAGCTGCGCCAGATCAACAGCAAGCTGCTGTTGTCGTACACCGGCGCGGTCGCCGCGGCGAAGACGCCCTTGTTCCCGACGCCGGAGTACCTTCGCACCCGCTACCTCGGATACGAGCCCGCGCCCGAGCCCCTGGCGCCCACCCTGGCCGCATCGGCCCCGGAC
>JAEZKX010000116.1 GCA_023436025.1 Pseudomonadota bacterium
AGCTTCTCCTTCCGCGGCAACGACCCGGTGCGCGAGGCCATCCATACCGTCTTCCTCTACCACGCCATCCGGGCCGGCCTGGACATGGGCATCGTCAACGCCGGCATGGTGGGCGTGTACGACGAGGTCGAGCCGCAGCTGCGCGAGCGGGTGGAGGACGTGGTGCTCAACCGCCGCCCCGACGCCGGCGAGCGCCTGGTGGAGATCGCCGAGCAGGCCAAGGGCGCCGCCAGGGACGAGGGCAGGAAGAACGAGTGGCGCCAGCTGGCGGTGGAGCAGCGCCTGGCGCACGCCCTGGTGCACGGCCTCACCGACCACATCGTCGAAGACACCGAGGAGATGTACCGCAAGGTGCTGGCCAGCGGAGGCCGCCCGCTGCACGTCATCGAGGGTCCGCTGATGGACGGCATGAACGTCGTGGGCGACCTGTTCGGCGCCGGCAAGATGTTCCTGCCGCAGGTGGTGAAGTCGGCGCGCGTGATGAAGCAGGCCGTGGCCCACCTCATCCCCTACATCGAGGAGGAGAAGCGCCAGCAGGAGGCCGCCGGCGAGGACGTGCGGGCCAAGGGCAAGATCGTCATCGCCACCGTCAAGGGCGACGTGCACGACATCGGCAAGAACATCGTCACCGTCGTGCTCCAGTGCAACAACTTCGAGGTGGTCAACATGGGCGTGATGGTCCCCTGCCACGAGATCCTGGCGCGGGCCAAGGTCGAGGGCGCGGACATCGTCGGCCTGTCGGGGCTGATCACGCCTTCGCTGGAGGAGATGCAGTACGTCGCCAGCGAGATGCAGAAGGACGAGCACTTCCGCGTGAAGAAGATCCCGCTGCTGATCGGCGGGGCCACCACTTCGCGCGTGCACACGGCGGTGAAGATCGCGCCGCACTACGAGGGCCCGGTGGTCTACGTGCCCGATGCCTCGCGCAGCGTGAGCGTGGCCCAGAGCCTGCTGTCGGAGCAGGCGGCGAAGTACATCGCCGAGGTGAATGCCGACTACGACAAGGTGCGGCAGCTGCATGCCAGCAAGAAGCAGGCGCCGCTGTGGCCGCTGGCGCAGGCGCGCGCCAACAAGACGCCGGTCGACTGGTCGGCCTACGTGCCGCCGCGGCCGAAGTTCATCGGCCGCCGCGTGTTCAAGAACTACGACCTCGCCGAGCTCGCCCGCTTCATCGACTGGGGTCCCTTCTTCCAGACCTGGGACCTGGCCGGCCCTTTCCCGGCCATCCTGAAGGACGAGGTGGTGGGCAGCGAGGCGGTGCGCGTGTATTCCGACGGCCAGCGCATGCTCAAGCGCCTGATCGAGGGCCGCTGGCTCACCGCCAACGCGGTGCTGGGCTTCTGGCCCGCCAACAGCGTGAACGACGACGACATCCAGCTCTACGCCGACGAGAAGCGCGAGCAGCCGGTGCTCACCTGGTACGGCCTGCGCCAGCAGGCCGAGAAGCAGGCCATCGATGGCGTGATGCGCCCCAGCCGCGCGCTGGCCGACTTCGTCGCGCCCAAGGGCGTGGCGGACGACTACGTCGGCGTGTTCGCGGTGACGGCCGGCATCGGTGTCGACAAGAAGGAGCAGTACTTCCTGGACGACCACGACGACTACTCCGCCATCATGCTCAAGGCCCTGGCCGACCGCCTGGCCGAGGCGCTGGCCGAGGCCCTGCACCAGCGCGTGCGCCAGGACCTGTGGGGCTACGCGCCCGACGAGAACCTGGACGTCGAGGCCCTCGTCGCCGAGAAGTACCGCGGCATCCGCCCCGCCCCCGGCTACCCCGCCTGTCCGGACCACAGCGTCAAGCGCGCCATGTTCGAGCTGCTGCATCCCGAGGAGATCGGCATGGGCCTGACCGACAGCATGGCCATGACGCCGGCGGCCAGCGTCAGCGGCTTCTACCTGGCGCACCCCGACAGCACCTATTTCAACGTCGGCCGCATCGGCGAGGACCAGCTGCGCGACCAGGCGGCGCGGCGCGGCGCCGACATCGCCGAACTGCAACGCCTGCTGGCCCCCAACCTCTGAGGCGTCGCCGGCGCGGCCGAGGCTGCGCCCGCGGCATCGGTCGGGCGGCGCGGCGCCGCCGGGCCTGACGAAGCGGTCCGCCGCCTGCGGGGGCGCCCGCCGCGGCGAGCCCATCCTACGATCCGCGCAAGCGGGCGCCGACAGCGTGTTGCGCCGCCATGGCGCATGCTGCGGCCATGTCTTTCCAGGAGAAACTGCCGCCGTGGCTGCAGCGCGCGCTGCGGCCGCTCGCACCCTTCCAGCGGGCGGCGCAATTGTGGAGCGCCGCCGGCGGCATGCGCATGAGCGCGGCGATGTCCTTCTACGGCATCCTCAGCCTGGCCCCGCTGCTGCTGGCCATCGTCGGCGTGCTGGGATGGTGGATGGACCGCGAGGCGCTGGAGTCGGGCATCCTGCGCCAGCTCGGCGGCATCATCGGCGCGCAGGGCCAGGAGGTGCTGGCGTCGGCGCTGCACAGCGCCCAGGAGCCGTCCGAGGGCATCACCGCCAACGTGGTCGGCTTCGTGGTGCTGCTGTTCGGCGCCACCGGCGTGTTCGGCGAGCTGCAGGAGGCCTTCGAGCAGGTCTGGTCGCACGGCCGCGAGCCCACCTCCAAGCCCGGCTTCTGGCGCATGGCCAGCCTGCGCCTGCGCGGACTCGGCTACATCCTGGTGTTCGGCTTCCTGCTGCTGGTGTCGCTGGTCATCTCCACGCTGCTCAACATGTTCTCGGGCTGGGCCGGCAGCACCCTGGCCCTGGAGACGCTGGTGCGCCTGGCCAACGAACTGGTGGCCTTCGTGATCTGCGCCGCGCTGTTCCTGGGCCTCATGCGCCTGAGTGGCGGCCCCAAGCCGCGCACCCGCTTCCTGCTGGTGGGCGCCTTCATCGGCGCCATCCTGTTCACCGCCGGCCGCCAGTTGCTGGCCTTGTATCTGTCCAGCGCCGCCGTCGTCTCGGCCTATGGCGCCGCCGGGTCGCTGATCGTGCTGCTGATGTGGATCTACTTCTCTTCCGCCGTGCTGCTGTTCGGCGCCGGCTGCGCGCGGGCGCTGGAGGAGCAGCTCGGGCGCCGGCACGATGGCGCCCCGTCGGCGCCGCCGCACACGCCGGCGGCGGCCTGATCAGGCGAGGCGCGTGCGTGGGTGGGGTAGCGCCTGCACCAGCCGGGCGGCGGCGACCAGGCGCGGGCTGAGCTTCAGCTTCTGCCGGGCCGCGGCCTCCAGCGAAACGCCGAAGCGCACGCGCCCGTCCTCGAGGATGAAGCTGAGCACGCTGCCGCGCGGGTGGGTGCCGTCGGAGTCGGCGATGGTGAGTACGCCTTCGGGGACGGCAGCCAGCAGGTCGGCGATGCGCCGGGGCGAGCCGGCCTTGAGGTAGACGATGTGGAAGCCGATGGGTGCATCGCCGGCGGCCAGGCGCGTCACCACCACCGGCCGGCCGTCGCGGTCGCGGTCGCGCGCCAGCGCGCTCAGGTCGCGCCACAGCAGGTCGTCGCCCAGGATCGCGATGCGCAGCGGCGCGTCGGCGCGCGCGAAGGTGCCCGCCGGCCATTCGACGAAGCTGGCGAACTTGTGGAGGAAGGCGGCCTTCACCAGCGTATCGCGCGCCGCCGAGGGCGGCAGCTGCGCCCGCAGCGGTGCGGCCGCCGCCGCGGCCAGCAGCGCCAGCAGCAGGCGGCGGCGCGGCGATCCGGGGAAGCGGGCGCGGCGGCTCATGGCATCACAGGCGCCACACGGCCTTCAGCAGGAAGGAGCGCGGCACCTCGGTGCGGTTGGCGCCGCCCCATTCGGCGTGCCAGGCGTCGGTGAGGTTGCGCACCGCCAGCGACAGTTCCAGGTCGGGCCGCACCCGCCAACCCCAGCGCAGGTCGAGCGCGGTATAGGCGGGCACGGCCGGATTCGGCCGCCGGCCGACACGGCGCGCCTGCAGATCGAGTTCGACCTGGGGAGCCAGGTCCAGGCCCAGGCCCAGCTTCAGCTGCGTGCGCGGGTCGTTGCCCAGCTGCGCTTCGGTGCCCGGCGCGATCGGGCGGCCGTCGCGGGCGCCGGTCTCCAGGCGCTGGTGGACGAAGCCGGCGTCGAACCGCCAGCTGTCGGCCAGGTGCCACCTGCCCCAGGCTTCCAGGCCGGTGAGCCGCCCTTCGTAGCCATTGCCCATGCGCAGCCCGTCGGGTGTCAGGTCGAGGGAGCGCAGGCGATCGAAACGGTGGTGGAACAGGGCCAGGGAATAGGTCAGCCCCCGCTGCGGCTGGGCGCGCCAGCCCAGCTCGAAGACCTGGGCGACTTCGGAGCGGAAGTGTTCGCCGGCCGCCATCACGCCTGGCAGCCAGGCGTCGCGGTCCACCCGCGAGGGCGTGCGCACGGCGCGCGAAGCGGCCGCCCACAGCAGCTGGTCGGCGGCCGGCTGCCAGGCCAGCTTGAGGGTGGGCAGCCATTCGAGCCCGGTGTAGTCGTTGTGTTCGGCCTTCAGGCCCGCCACCAGGCGCAGCGCCGGCGCCAGGCCCCATTCGTCCTGCACGAATACGCTGGCCAAGCGCATGGTGCGGCGCGTGGGCAGCAGCTGGAGGGTCGCCGGCGCCAGGTTGTCCAGCCGGTCTTCCTGGCGGCGGTAGCCCGCGCCCCACAGCAGGTCGTGCCCTGGCGCGGGCCGGCTGGCCTGCTGCAGCTCGAGGTCGAAGGTGTCGAGGCGGTCGTCGACCAGTCCGGGCTGGCGGCGTTCGGCTCGCTCGACGTAGGCTTGCAGCTGGGTGCGCGTGCCGCCGGCGCTCTCGCGGCTCCAGCGCGCCAGCAGATGGCCGCCGGACACGTGCCGGTCGCCGGCCGGCTGGTCGGCCACCAGCCGGTAGATGTCTGCCTGCACCGTGAGCTGGTCGTGGCCCAGCGCGCGGTCGCTGCGCACGCCCGCCAGCTGGCGG
>JAEZKX010000154.1 GCA_023436025.1 Pseudomonadota bacterium
TGGCTGCGCACCCTGGCCGCCACGGTGCGGCGCCCGGTGCTGCGCCGGCTCAGCCTGGTGTCGCTGGCCTATGCCATCGTGCAGCATGGCTTCCTGACCTTCTCCGTGTCGCTGCTCACGCTCGAGCTGGGCATGCCATTGGCGCTGGCCGCCGGCCTGCTGGCGGTGTCGCAGCTGGCGTGCAGCCTGGTGCGCGTGGGCCTCGGCCACGTGGGCGACCGCTGGGTGCCGCCGCAGGTGCTGCTGGGCGCGCTGGGCTTCTGCATGGCCGCCAGCTGCATCGCGCTGGCGCTGCTGCCGCCGTCGCCGCCGCTGCCAGTGGCCGCCGCGGTGATGCTGCTGTGCGGCGCCACCGCGATGGGCTGGAACGGCGTCTACTTCGCGCAGCTGGTGCGCTCGGTACCGCGCGAGGAGCTCGCGGCGGCCGCCGGTGGCACCCAGTTCTTCACCTTCGGCGGCGGCATGCTGGGCCCCTTCCTGTTCGCGCAGTTCCTGGCCCTGGGCGGCAGCTACGGCGCCGCCTACGCCTGCCTGGCCGTGCTGGGCGTGGCGGCTGGCGCCGCCATGCTGCGCCCGCTGCCCGCCGCCGCCCCATCCCTGATCCCCCGGACCCCATGACCCTTCCTGCTTCCTCGACTCCGCGCTACGACGCCGCCGACGGCGTCGCCCGCATCACCCTGGCGCGCCCGGCGCACCGCAACCGGCTGGAGAACGCCGACCTGGCCACGCTGATGGAGCTGTTCGCGCGCATCGATGCCGACCCGTCCATCCGCTGCGTGGTGCTGCAGGCCGACGTGCTGCCCGAGCGGCCGGTGTTCAGCGCCGGCTACAACACCGGCGACTTCGATGCCGGCCCGGCGCCGGTCTCCTTCGAGCAGGTCGTCGAGGCGCTGGAGCGCCTGCGTCCGGTGACCCTCTGCGCGCTCAACGGCAGCGTGTACGGCGGCGCCACCGACTTCGTGCTGGCCTGCGACCTGGCCGTGGGCGCCACCGGCATCGAGATGCGCATGCCGGCCGCCGCGCTGGGCATCCACTACTACGCGAGCGGGCTGGTGCGCTACGTGTCGCGCCTGGGCGTGAGCGCGGCCAAGCGCGCCTTCCTCACCGCGCGGCCGCTCGACGCCGAGACGCTGCTGCACATCGGCTACCTGCAGGAGCTGGTGCCGGCGCAGGCGCTCGCCGCCCACGTGTCGGCCCTGGCCGCCCACATCGCCACGCTGGCGCCGCAGGCGGTGCAGGACCTCAAGCGCTCGCTCAACGAGCTGGCGCGCGGCGATTTCGACCTGGAGCGGCTGCGCCAGCGCGAACTGGCGTCCATGGCCAGCGCGGACTTCGCCGAAGGCCGGCGCGCCTTCGCCGAGCGGCGCGCACCGCGTTTCGAGGGCCGCTGACATGCCGCGCATCCAGGCTGGGGCCGCCCTAGCGCCCTTCCGTGTCCTCGACCTGTCGCGCGTGCGCGCCGGCCCGACCTGCGTGCGCATGCTGGCCGACTTCGGCGCCGACGTGATCCGCATCGAGCCGCCGCCGGGCATCGACGCCAACGACAACATGTTCGTCGACAGCCGCGACGGCGGCGATTTCCAGAACCTCAACCGCAACAAGCGCTCGCTCACCCTCAACCTGAAGAAGCCGCAGGGACTGGCGCTGTTCAAGCGCCTGGTGAAGGACGCCGACGTGGTGGTGGAGAACTGGCGGCCCGACGTCAAGAACCGCCTGGGGCTGGACTACGAATCGCTGCGCGCGCTCAACCCGCGCATCGTGCTGGCCAGCATCTCGGGCTACGGCCAGGACGGCCCCTATGCCGGCCGCCCCGGCTTCGACCAGGTGATCCAGGGCATGGGCGGGCTGATGTCGGTGACCGGCTTCCCGGACGGCCCGCCGCTGCGCGCCGGGCTGGCGGTGGCCGATTCCAGCGCCGGCCTCTACCTGGCGCTGGGCATCTTCGCGGCCCTGCTGGAGCGCGAGCGCTCGGGCCAGGGCCAGTGGGTCCACACCTCGCTGCTGCACGCGCAGATCGCGATGATGGACTTCCAGGCCGCGCGCTGGCTCAACGAGGGCGCGGTGCCGGTGCAGTGCGGCAACGACCATCCCACCGCCAGCCCGATGGGGCTGTACAAGGCGCAGGGCGGCCACCTCAACATCGGCGTGGCCGGCGGCGGCAACTGGCGCCGCTTCTGCGAGGCGCTGGAGCAGCCGCAATGGCTGCAGGACCCGCGCTTCGCCACCGACGCCCAGCGCATCGCCAACCGCGCGGCGCTGTCGGCCGAGATCGAGCAGGTCTTCGCCACGCGGCCGGTGCAGCACTGGGTCGACGTGCTCAACGCCGCCGGCGTGCCGGCCGGTCCGGTGTACACCGTGCCGCAGGTGTTCGAGGACCCGCAGGTGAAGCACATGGGGGCGACCGCGCAGGCGGTGTCCGCGAGCGGCAAGACCTGCACCTTCGTGACGCAGCCGGTGCACCTGGAGCGCACGCCGGCCTCGGTGCAGGCGGCGGCGCCGGCCTGCGGCGAACACACCGACGAGGTGCTGCGCGAGGCCGGCCTCGACGATGACGAGATCCAGGCCCTGCGCGCGCAGGGCGTGGTGTAAACCCCGGGCGCGGGTCCCGACCCGCGCTCCCATGCAGCAACAAGCACAAAAGGAGACAGGCATGAAACGATTCCTCACCCTGGTGGCCGCGGCCACCCTCGCGCTGGCGGCCCACGCCCAGGCCTACCCCGACAAGCCGGTCAAGCTGGTCGTGCCCTTCCCCGCGGGCGGTGGCGTCGACGTGGCGGCCCGGGCCTTCGCCGACAAGCTGGCGGGCGCACTCGGCCAGCCGGTGGTCATCGACAACAAGCCCGGTGCGTCCGGCAACATCGGCGCCGAGATGGCGGCCAAGGCGCCGGCCGACGGCTACACGCTGCTGTTCGGCAACGAGTTCCTGGCGATCAACCCGCTGACGCTGAAGGAGACGCGCTACGAGACGCTCAGGGACTTCGTGCCCGTGGCCAAGGTGGCCAGCGTGGCCGGCGCCATTGCCGTCCATCCCTCGCTGCCGGTGAAGAACATGCAGGAGCTGCTGGCGCTGGGCAAGACCAAGCCGCTCAACTACTCCTCGCCCGGCGTGGGCACCGGGCCGCACCTGTTCGGCCAGCTGCTGGCGCTGCAGTCGGGCGCGAAGTTCGTCAACATCCCCTACAAGGGCTCCGCCCCGGCCACGGCCGACGCGGTGGGCGGCCAGGTAGACTTCATCGTCTCGACGCTGTCGCCAATGGTGCCGCACATCCAGAGCGGCAAGCTGCGCGGCCTGGCGGTGACCAGCGCCAAGCGCTCCTCGCTGGTGCCCGATGTGCCGACGCTGGCCGAGACCGGCGTGGCCGGCCAGCGCTACGAGATCTGGTACGGCGTGCTGGCGCCGGCGGCGACGCCCAAGCCGGTGGTGGCGCGGCTGCAGCAGGCCGCGGCCCAGGTGCTGCGCGATCCCGACCTGGCGGCGCGGCTGCAGCGCGCCGGCTACGACCTCGACGCCGCCATCGGCGACGACTTCGGCGCCGAGATCAAGGCCGATGTCGAGCGCTGGAGCCGCGTGATCCGCGACGCGAAGATCCCCAAGGAGTGAAGGCCATGAAGTGCTGGTTCCTGCGTGCCGAGGCCGGCCGCATGGTGGTCGACCTGCGCGATGCGCCGGTGCCGACGGCGGGGCCCGGACAGGTGGTGGTGCGGGTGCGCGCCGCCGCGCTCAACCGCGGTGAGTTCATCGCCGGCCACGGCCTGCACACGGCGGGCGGCGCCAAGCCGGCCGGCTTCGAAGGCGCCGGCGAGGTCGTCGAAGTGGGCGAGGGCGTCACCGCCTTCCACGTCGGCGACCGCGTGATGGGGCGCTGCGAGCCGGCCTTCGCCGAGTTCGGCTGCATGGTGGCCGACGAGGTCTTTCCGGTGCCCGACGGCATGTCGTGGGAGCACGCGGCCAGCGCCACCGTGGCCTGCGGCACGGTGCACGATGCGCTGATCGGCCAGGGCCAGCTGCGCGCCGGCGAATGGGTGCTGGTGACCGGCATCGCCTCGGGCGTGGGCGTGGCGGCGCTGCAGGTGGCCAAGGCGCTGGGCGCGCGCGTCATCGGCACCTCCGGCTCGGCCGACAAGCTGGCGCGGCTGCAGGCCATGGGACTGGACATCGCGCTGCACACGCGCGCACCCGACTTCGTGCCGGCCGTGCTGGAAGCCACCGGCGGGCGCGGCGTCGACATCGCGGCCAACACCGTGGGCGGTTCGCTGTTCCCGGCGCTGGTGGAATCGCTCGCCTTCGAGGGCCGGCTGGCCACCATCGGCTACGTCGACGGCCAGGTGCACGCCGGGATCGACCTGGCGGCACTGCACAAGAAGCGCCTGCGCCTCTATGGCGTGTCCAACAAGATGCGCACCGTGGCGCACCGCGTGGAGGCGGCACGCGCTTTCGCGCGCGACGTGCTTCCGCTGCTGGCCGACGGCGGCGTGGTGCCGGTGGTCGACGAGGTGTTCGCCTTCGATGCGCTGCCGCGCGCGCAGCAGCGCATGGAAGAGAACGCACACCTGGGAAAGCTCGTGGTGCGCATGGATTGACCGCGCCAGCGGCGCCGCGCATGTTTGCTGCTTGCTGCTTGCTGCTGGTCGCGGTGTTCTGGCTGCCCGCGCGGCTGGGGTGAGCGGGGCGGGGAGGGCGGGCCGGGGAGGGCGGTGGCGCCGCGCCCCTACTTCACCAGCAGCACCGGGATGTCGGCGTCGTGCAGCACCTTCTGCGCCACGCTGCCCATGAGCGCGCGCCCGAGCAGGCCGTGGCCGTGCGTGCCCATGACGATCAGGCGGGCGTGCTCGGCGCGGGCGGTCTCCACGATGGTCTCGGCGGGCGCGCCCACCTTCCAGGCCACGGTGAACTGCAGCGGGTGGCGGCGCAGGAAGGCCTCGATCGGGGCCAGTATCGCCTCGGCCTCCTCCTTCTGGTAGTCGGCCACGGTGCGGGTTCCCACCATCGATGTCACGCGTGGCGGCAGCGGCGGCTGCACGTGCAGCACCGCCAGCTCGCCACCGGCGAGCATCTCGGGGTTGGCGACGAGGAAGGCCAGCGCCTTCTTGGTGAAGGGGCTGCCGTCGGCGGCGAACAGGATCTTCATGGGCACCTCGCAAACTTGCCGGGCCGCCGGAGTGCGGCTTGCCGGATTGCCTGCAGGTTGCCAGCCCGCGCCGGGAAAGGGCTTGACCTGAGTCAAGCCGTGGTGCCATGGATGAGGCACCATCGCGCCATGATGCAGCTCCAGTTCCTCGGCGCGGCGGGCACGGTGACCGGCTCGCGCTACCTCGTGCAGTCGGGCGGGCGGCGCCTGCTGGTCGATTGCGGCCTGTTCCAGGGCTACAAGCAGCTACGGCTGCGCAACTGGGCGCCGTTCGCGGTGCGGCCGGCCGACATCGACGCGGTCGTCCTCACGCACGCGCACATCGACCACAGCGGCTACCTGCCGCGCCTGGTGCGCGAGGGTTTTCGCGGCCCGGTGTTCTGCAGCGTCGCCACCCGCGACCTGTGCCGCATCATGCTGCCCGACAGCGGCGGCCTGCAGGAAGAGGAGGCCGCCTTCGCCAACCGCCACGGCTTCAGCCGGCATGCGCCGGCGCTGCCGCTGTACACGCGCGCCGACGCGCAGGCCTGCCTGCGGCGCTTCGAGCCCGTGCCCTGGCACCAGGAGTGGGAGATCCTGCCCGGCGTGCGCGCGCGCCTGGGCCATGCCGGCCACATGCCCGGCGCGGCCCACGTGCGGCTGGCGGGCGAGGGCAGCTCGGTGCTGTTCTCCGGCGACCTCGGCCGCGACCACGACATGGTGCTGCGCGCGCCCGAGCCGCCGCCCGCCGCCGACTACGTGGTGGTGGAGTCCACCTATGGCGACCGGCTGCATCCCGACAGCGACGTGCTGGAGCAGCTCGCCGAGGTCGTCAACCGGACCTCGGCGCGCGGCGGCACGCTGGTGATCCCGGCCTTCGCCGTCGGACGCGCCCAGCTGCTGCTGCATGCGCTGCGCCTGCTCAAGGCCCAGGGCCGCATCCACCACCTGCCGGTTTACCTGAACAGTCCGATGGCGGCGGATGCCCTGCAGGTCTACCGCCGCCACCATGGCGAGCTGCGCCTGACGGCGGCCGAATGCGAGGCCATGGCGGACGCGGCGCAGGTGGTCGAGACGCCGGAAGAGTCGCGCATGCTCAACGCGCGCCGCGGCCCCATGGTCATCATCGCCGGCAGCGGCATGGCCACTGGCGGGCGCGTCGTGCACCACCTCAAGGCCTTCCTGCCGCACCGCCGCAACACGGTGCTGCTGGTCGGCCACCAGGCGGGTGGCACGCGCGGGGCCTCGCTGCGCGACGGCGCGCCCACGCTGCGCATCCACGGCGAGGACGTGCCGGTGCGTGCGGAGGTCGCCAGCATCGACGCGCTGTCCGCGCATGCCGACGCCGCCGGCCTTGAAGCCTGGCTGCGTCGCCTGCCGCAGGCGCCCCTGCGGACCTTCGTCACGCACGGCGAGCCCGGTGCGGCCGACGCGCTGCGCCAGCGCATCGAGCGGCACCTGCATTGGGATGCGGAGGTGCCGGAACACGGCGCCACGGTCGCGCTCGCGCCGCGCAGCACTTGAGGCGGATCAAGTGGCGCTGCGCCGGACGCCCGAAGATGGGGCGTCCCGGAACTTCGGAGCCGTCGCATGCGATCCGTCCTCGCCGCCCTCATCCTGCTGCTTGCCGGCGCCACCGCGCAGGCGCAGGACCCTGCCGCCACCCGCGGCCGGCTGCTCTACGGCAACCACTGCATCGAATGCCACACGGCGCAGATGCACTGGCGCAACGCGCGCCTGGCGCGCGACTGGAGCACGCTGGTCGCGCAGGTGCAGCGCTGGCAGGGTGAAGCCCGCCTGGGCTGGACCGAGGAAGACGTCGACGCCGTCGCCCGCCACCTCAACGAGACCATCTACCATTTCCCGCAGCCCGCGCCGGTGGCGCGCGGCCGCTGATGGCCGAGCAGCCGGCTGGCACGCGGCTTGCCGTCGCATGCGGCGGCGCGCGACCAGCGGTGATCAGGCGCCCGGCAGGGCCACGAAGAAGCGCGCCCCCTCGCCGGGCCGCGCTTCGCACCAGATGCGCCCGCCGTGCAGTGCCACGATGCGCTGGGCGGCGGCGAGGCCCACGCCCGTGCCCGGAAATTCGCCGGCGCCATGCATGCGCCGGAAGGGCTGGAACAGGCCGGCCGCCGCGGCGCTGTCGAAACCGGCGCCGTTGTCCTCGACCACGAAGGCCGGCTCGTCCGGCGATTCCGACGCGCTGGCGCGCCGCACGGCGATCCGGGGCTGCAGTTGGCCCGTGCTGAATTTCCAGGCATTGCCCAGCAGGTTCTCCAGCACCTGCCGCAGCAGCACCGGGTCGGCCCGCACGGCCAGGCCCGGTTCGATGGCGACGTCCACGGCGCGCGCGGGATCGCCTTCGCGCAGGCGGGCGACGACCTCCTGCGCGAGCGCGCTCAGGTCGACGTCGTGCAGGTGCAGCGGCGCGTGGGCCAGCCGCCCGAGCTCCAGCAGGTGCAGCGTGAGTTCATCCATGCGCGCCGCGTTGGCGAGGATGCGCTGCAGGTAGTGCCGCGCCTTGTCCTGGCCCGGCGCCGCCAGCGCCGGCTCGAGCGCCCGGGCGAAGCCGGCGATGCCGGCCAGCGGCGCGCGCACGTCGTGCGCCACCGCGTACGAGAAGGTCTCGAGGTCGCGGTAGGCCTGCTCCAGGCGGGCCGTGCGCTCCTGCACCTGCGTATCGAGCCGGGCGTTGAGCTGCTCGAGTTCGGTCCGCGCTTCCCCGAGCGCGCGGGCGCGGTCCATGCCCTCGCGGTGCATGCGCGCCAGCAGCACATAGACGGTGGCCAGCGCCAGGGTGGCGAGGACGCAGGCCAGCAGCAGTCGGTCGCGGCGCGCGCGGAAGGCGGCCAGCGCGTCGTCGGCCGCGGTGGCGACCGCGATGCGCAGTCCCAGGGCGGGCGCCGTGTGGGCGACGGCCAGGTAGGCGTGGCCGCCGACGTCCGCCGTGCCGTGGTCGCGCCTGCGCAGTTCCGCCAGCCGCTCGAAACCGGCGGCGTCGGCCACGTGGCCATGCTGCGAATGCCAGCCGACGCGCGGCTGGCCGTCGCGGCCGCTGACCAGGACCACCGCCTTGTCGCGCAGGCGCGTGGAGCGCATGACGCCCAGCAGGATCTCGGCGGGCACCATCGCCACGGCGAGGCCCTGCGTCAGGCCGCGGTCGTCCACCACGGCCTGCACCACCGGCAGCACCAGTCGGGTACCGCGCTGCACGGGCGCCAGCACCTGCAGGTCCCGGGCGGTGCCCGTGGCGGCCACCATCCGCGCGCAGGTGGCTGCGGTCGCATGGCCGTCGGCCACGGCCGTCAGCACGCGGCCATCCGGCAGGCACAGGGCCAGTTCCTCGAAGAGGTCGTTGGCGCGCAGGCGGTCGGCCTGCAGCGCGCGCAGCTCCTGCGCTTCGCGCCCCTGCACCAGCTGCGCGCCCACCAGGCCGTGCACGGCACGCGTCGTGCCCAGCACGCGCGCCAGGTATTGTTCGACGGCGGCTGCCAGGTTGGCGTCGCGCTCGGCGACGGCGGCGATGGTTCGCTCGCGCTCGTGGACACTGTCCTCGACGAACGCGACCCAGATCACCGCGGCCAGCACCGCGAACACCCAGCCCAGCAGATGGTGGCGGCGTTCGGCCAGGCGCAGCAGCTGCGCCTCGTGCGCGGAGCCAGCCGCGTCGGTGGTGGGGCCCATTGGAGTGTCCTCGCAGGTGGGGGATGGGCCCATTCTGGCCGTGCGAAGGGCATCCAGGGGGCGTTCGACCGCGCTGCGGCCCCGGATTCCGTGGGCCCAACCGAGGACTGCCGCGCGACCCAGGCGCAAGCGTGTGGCTGGCGGTCAGTCATACGTTCTCCTTCGCGTGGTTGCGGCCCGCGCGGCGCGGGTGGCCGCTATCCTTGACCTTGCGCAAGGCCCGTGCGGACCCCGGCGTCTAAGGTGGCGGCGCGCGGCGCGTTGTCGCGCGCAAGGAAACCACGATGAGCATCCGCAACCTCGACCTGCTGTTCGCCCCGCGTTCCGTGGCGGTGGTCGGCGTCTCCGCCAAGCCCGGCAACCTGGGCGCCATCGTGCTGCGCAACCTGCGCGCAGCCGGCTTCGCCGGACCGGTGTGGGCCGTGAACCGCGCGCGCGGCGAGGTCGACGGCCTGCCGATCTGGCCCGGCATCGCGGCACTGCCCGAAGCGCCCGATCTCGCCGTGCTGTGCACGCCGCCGGCCAGCGTGCCCGGGCTGATCGCCGAGCTGGGCGCGCGCGGCAGCCGCGCGGCCATCGTCATCACGGCGGGTTTGCGCCAGCAGCAGGGCGAGGATGGCGTGACGCTGGAACAGGCCATGCTCGATGCCGCGCGTGCGCACCTGCTGCGCATCCTCGGCCCCAACTGCATCGGCGCGCTGGTGCCGGGCATCGGCCTCAACGCCAGTTTCGCGCCAGGCCATGCGGCGGCGGGCCGCATCGCCTTCGTGACGCAGTCGGGCGCGCTCGCCACCGCGATGCTCGACTGGGCCGCGGAGCGCGGCATCGGTTTCTCGCACTTCGTCTCCCTCGGCGACAGCGCCGATGTCGACTTCGGCGACCTGCTCGACTACCTGGCGAGCGACGCCGCCACCCGCGCCATCCTGATGTATGTCGAGTCGGTCAAGCATGCGCGCAAGTTCATGTCGGCTGCACGCGCCGCGGCGCGCAACAAGCCGGTGATCCTGGTCAAGGCCGGGCGGGCGCCCGCCGGTGCCAAGGCGGCGGCCTCGCACACCGGCGCGCTGGCCGGCTCCGATGCCGTATTCGCCGCGGCGGTGCGGCGCGCGGGCATGGTGCGGGTCGACACGCTCGACGCCCTGTTCGATGCCGCCGAGACGCTGGCGC
>JAEZKX010000161.1 GCA_023436025.1 Pseudomonadota bacterium
GGCCAGCGCCAGCAGCAGTGGCTGCCCGCGCGCAGCGCGCCAGGCGCGCGGACGCAGGAGCAGGACGCTGGCCAGGCCCAGGGTGAAGACCAGTGCGGTGGACCACAGCGGATGCACGCCCTGCGCATGCAGGGCGCGGAAGGGCCACCACGACAGGCCCCAGAGGAAGGCATTGAGGACCAGCGCGGAAATGGCCGCCAAGGGCTGCCCCGTGTCCCCCGCCGGGGCGCAAGAAGCCTGGGGCGGGCCGGCGCTGCCTGCCGGCTGGGCCACGCCTGCGCGTTCAACCATGCACGTTGTCGTGCCGCGCCACTTCCAGCAGGTGCTCCACCTGGTCCTTGTACTTGACGCAGTTGGACTTGTGCCAGCGGTAGATGATCCACATGACGCCGGCCACGATGACGCCGAACCCCGTCACCGCGCCGAAGGCCGACAGGCCCATGCCGGCCGACACGCTGTAGAGCGCGCCCAGGCCCAGGATGCAGGCCTGCTCGTTGAAGTTCTGCACCGCGATGGAGCGGCCGGCGCCCATCAGGTTGTGGCCGCGGTGCTGAAGCAGCGCGTTCATCGGCACCACCATGAAACCGGCCAGCGCGCCCAGCACCATCAGGAAGGGCGCGGCGACCCAGACGTTGTCGATGTAGCGCAGGCAGATCACCAGCAGTCCCAGGGCGATGCCCAGGGGGATGACGTTGGTGGCGCGGTCGAGGCGGGTGCGCATCGAGGCCCAGACGGCGCCCACCGCCGTGCCCAGCGCCACCACGCCCGACAGCGCCGAGGCCTGGGTGGTGGAGTAGCCGAGGGCGGCCGCGCTCCAGGCCAGCATGATGTAGCGCAGGTTGCCGGTGACGCCCCAGATCAGCGTGGTGCTGGCCAGCGAGATCTGGCCCAGCTTGTCGCTCCACAGGCGGGAGTTGCAGGTCCAGAAGTCGGGCACCAGCTCCAGCGCGTTCTTCGGGATGGGACGCATCTCCACGCCGGTCAGCGGGATGCGGGTGTTGAACCAGGCTGCGATCGCGTAGATGAAGATCAGCACGAAGATCGCCGCCTCGGCCGCGGAATCGATGCCGGTGTCGATGACCGGGAAGTCCAGCGCCAGCATGCGCGAGGAAATCGCATGGCCCACCAGCTGGCCGCCCAGCAGGATGCCCAGGATGATGGAGGCGATGGTGAGGCCCTCGATCCAGCCATTGGCCTTGACCAGCTGCGAAGGCGGCAGCAGTTCCGTGAGGATGCCGTACTTGGCCGGCGAATAGGCCGCCGCGCCCAGGCCCACGATCGCGTAGGAGATCAGCGGGTGCACGCCGAACAGCATCATCAGGCAGCCCACCACCTTGATGGCGTTGCTGATGAACATGACGCGGCCCTTGGGCATGGCGTCCGCGAACGCGCCCACGAACGGTGCCAGCACCACGTAGAACAGCGCGAACATGGGAACCAGCGCCGCGGCCTGCCAGGGCGGCGCATCGGTAGACTTCAACAGTTCGACGGCGGCAATGAACAGCGCGTTGTCGGCGAGCGACGAGAAGAACTGCGCCGCCATGATGGTGTAGAAACCGCGCTTCATCCGGTGCGAGTAGGGGCGCGGGATCAGGCGCGCTGATCCCAGTCGTTTTTTACTGTCTCCAAGCGACACGGGGTTATATCACGCTGGGTAATGACAGAATCCGTTCATGCCCCGCCCGATCCGCGCCACCGTCCATGCCGAAGCCCTGCGGCACAACCTGGCGCGGGTGTGCGCGGCCGCGCCCGACGCCCGGGTCTGGGCGGTGGTCAAGGCCAATGCCTACGGCCACGGCATCGAGCGCGCGTACGACGCGCTGCGCGCGGCCGACGGCTTCGCGCTGCTGGACCTGCAGGAGGCCGAGCGCGTGCGGGCGCTGGGCTGGCGCGGCCCCATCCTGCTGCTCGAAGGCGTGTTCGAGGCGCGCGACCTGGAGCTGTGCTCGCGCCTGGGCCTGTGGCACGCGGTCCATTGCGACGAGCAGATCGACATGCTGGCCGCGCACAAGACGCAGGTGCCGCACCGCGTCTTCCTCAAGATGAACTCCGGCATGAACCGCCTGGGCTTCACGCCGCAGCGCTTCCGCGCCGCCTGGGCGCGGCTGGATGCGCTGCCGCAGGTCGAGGAGATCTCGTTCATGACCCACTTCAGCGATGCCGACGGCGCGCGCGGCGTGGCGCACCAGATGCGGGTCTTCGAGGAAACCACGCGCGACCTGCCGGGCGAGCGCTCGCTGTCCAACAGCGCCGCATCGCTGCGGCACGCGGCCGATGCACGGGTGCGCGGCGACTGGGTCCGCGCCGGCGTGGCGATGTACGGCAGCGCGCCCGACTACCCGGTGCACGACAGCGTGCACTGGGGCCTCTTGCCGACGATGACGCTGGCCACCCGCGTGATCGGCGTGCAGCAGCTGCAGCCGGGTGACACGGTCGGCTACGGCTCCACCTTCACCGCCACCGAGCCGCTGCGCATCGGCGTGGTGGCCTGCGGCTATGCCGACGGCTACCCGCGCCATTGCAGCACCGGTACGCCGGTGCTGGTGGAAGGCGTGCGCAGCCGCCTGATCGGCCGGGTCAGCATGGACATGATCACGGTCGACCTGACGCCGCTGCCCGGCGCCGGCATCGGCAGCGAAGTCACGATGTGGGGCCGCGCCTCCAATGGCGCCGTGCTGCCCATCGACGAGGTGGCGGCCGCCGGCGGCACGCTGAGCTACGAGCTGATGTGCGCGGTGGCGCCGCGGGTGCCGATGGACGTGGCCGACTGAGGCGGCCGCGGCGGCGCACGGCCGCCGGTCAGCCGCCGGCGACCACGCCCTGGTCCTTCAGTTGCTGGATCTGCTGCGGGCTCAGGCCCATGCCGCGCAGGATCTCGTCGGTGTCCTGCCCCAGCCGGGGCGCGTTGCGCCGGTGCCCGCCGGGTGTTTCCGACAGCTTGGGCACGATGCCCGGCACGGTCAGCGAGCTGCCGTCGTCCATCCGCACCTCCTGCAGCATGCCGCGCGCCTGGTAGTGCGGATCGGCCACGATGTCGGCGACGGTGTAGATGCGGCCGGCGGGGACCGAGGCCGCCTCCAGCGCCGCCAGCACCTCGTCGACGCTGTGCTGGGCGGTCCAGGCACCGATGGCGGCGTCGAGTTCGGCCACGCGGGCCACCCGGCCCGCGTTGTCCGCCAGCTGCGCATCGGCCGCCAGGTCGGGCCGGCCGATGGCCTGCATCAGGCGCTTGAAGATGCTGTCGCCGTTGCCGGCCACCAGCGCATAGCCGCCGTCGCGGCACAGGTAGGCGTTGCTGGGGGCGATGCCCGGCAGGGCGGAGCCGGCCGGGCCGCGCACCGCGCCGAACGCGCTGTACTCGGGTACCAGGCTTTCCATGCAGTTGAACACCGCCTCGTACAGCGCCACGTCGATCACCTGGCCGCGGCCGGTGGCCTGGCGGTGGTGCAGCGCCATCAGGATGCCGATCACGCCGTGCAGCGAGGCCAGCGTGTCGCCGATGCTCACGCCCACGCGCACCGGCACGCGGCCTGGTTCGGCGGTGAGGTGGCGCAGGCCGCTCATGGCCTCGCCCACCACGCCGAAGCCGGGCCGGTCGCGGTAAGGCCCGGTCTGGCCGTAGCCGCTGATGCGCAGCACCACCAGCTTCGGGTTGGCGCGCAGCAGCTCGTTGGGCCCCAGGCCCCAGCCTTCCATGGCGCCGGGGCGGAAGTTCTCGATCAGCACGTCGGCCTCGGCGGCCAACCGGCGCACGATCGCCTGGCCCTCGGGATGGCGCAGGTCCAGCGCCAGCGAGCGCTTGTTGCGCGACTGCACCTGCCACCACACCGAGGTGTCGTCCTTGAGCAGGCGCCACTTGCGCAGGGGATCGCCGCTGCCGGGCGGTTCGACCTTGACCACGTCGGCGCCGAAGTCGGCGAGGGTCTTGGCGGCAAAGGGCCCGGCGATCAGCTGCCCCAGTTCGAGCACCTTGAGCCCGGCGAGCGGCCCCTGCGCGGAGGAGGAGGAAGTCGTGTCCATGGTTGTTGCGGAGAATACGGCGCCCGTCCGGGGCGGCCACGCCGCGCCGGACAGACGGAAGGTCGGGATGCGCCCGCGGGCGCGGCTGTCGCTAGCCGCGCAGGGCGGACAAGGTGCGCAGCATGGTGTCGAGCTGCACCACTTCGGCGTACTTGCTTTGCAGGTCCACCAGGTTGGAGGCGTGCTGGGCCGCCGAGCGGTCGGCGACCGCCTCGCGCACCACGAACGGCGGAAAGCCGTTCTGCAAGGCATCGACCGCGCTGGCGCGCACGCAGCCGCTGGTGGTGGCGCCGGCGACCAGCAGCATGTCGCACTGGTGCGCGGCCAGCATGGACGCCAGCGGCGTGCCGAAGAAGCCGGAGGCCTGCGTCTTGTACAGCACGACGTCCTGGCTGGGGTCGTAGGCCAGGCGCGGGTCGAGCGCGCAGGCCGGCGTGCCCAGGCGCAGCGTGTCGAGCGAGCTGCACTTGTTGCGCCACACGCCCATCTCCAGCGGGTTCTGCCCGTAGCCGACGATGGTGAAGAGCACGGGGCCGACGCCGCGCATGGCGCCGATCAGGGCGTTGGTGGCCTCCACGGCGTGCGTGCAGTCCGAGGCCAGCGGGCTCACCGCGGGCTCGGTGAAGCCGCGCTGCAGGTCGATCACCAGCAGCGCGGGCCGGCGCCCGGGCGCATGGTTGCCGTTGAAGCCGCTGCGAAGGTTGTCTTGGTCTTGCATGATTTCCTGCCTGGTGGAAGGGCTAGAGGCTGGGCAGCCACAGCACGATCTGGGGGAACGCGGCGAGGATCGCGATCGCGAGCAGTTCCACCGCCACGAAGGGCAGCGCGCCCAGGATGATGTCCTTGAGGTCCACCTGCGGGGCGATGCCCTTGATCACGTACAGGTTCAAGCCCACCGGCGGGGTGATCACGGCCATCTCGCAGGTGATGATCATGATGATGCCGAACCAGATGGGGTTGTAGCCCAGGGCCACGATCACCGGCAGCAGGATGGGCGTGCTGATGACGATGACCGAGACCACGTCCAGGAACATGCCGACGACCAGCAGGAACAGCACGACGAAGCACAGGATCACCCAGGCCGGCTGCTGCACCTCGGACAGCATCATCACCAGCTTCTGCGGGATCATCAGCCGCGTCATGATGTAGCCGAACAGCAGCGCGGAAGCCAGGATCAGCAGGATCATGCCGCTGGTGACGGCGGTGGAGCGGAAGATCTCCAGCACCATGCGCCAGTTCAGCTCGCGGTAGGCCGCCGCCACGATGAACGCGCCCAGCGCGCCCAGGCCCGCGGCTTCGGTCGGCGTGGCCACGCCCAGGTAGATGGTGCCAAGCACCATCAGCACGATCAGGCTCACGGCCCACACCGAGCCCAGGGCCCGCAAGCGGTCGCTCCAGCTGTAGCGGGTGCGGTCCCGGGGTGCCATGTCCTGGCGCAGGATGGACACCATGAGCACGTAGGCCATCATCAGCGCCGAGACCAGCAGCGCCGGCAGGATGGCGCCGATGAACAGCTTGCCGATCGACTGGCCGGCCACCTCGCCATAGAGCACGAAGCCGATGCTGGGAGGAATCAGCAGGGCCAGCGCGCCGGCGGCGGCCACTGTTCCGGTGGCCAGGCGCGGGCTGTAGCCGCGCTGCAGCATCTGCGGGATGGCGAAGCGGCCGATGGTGGCGGCGCCCGCGACGCTCACGCCGCTCATGGCGCCGAACACCGCCGAACTGCCCACGCTGGCCACCGCCAGGTTGCCGGGCACGCGGTTCATCCACACCAGGAACAGGTTGAACAGCTTGCCGCCGATGCTGGTGCGCGCGATCACCTCGCCCATCAGGATGAACAGCGGGATGGAGATCAGCGAATAGGAGGCCAGGCCGCGGTGCAGCACCTCGGACACCACGGTCAGGCCGGAGAAGCCGGACTGCATGGCGATGCCCAGCACGCTGGCGACGCCGAGGGCGGCGAAGATGGGCGCGCCGGCGACCATCAGGAAGATGAACAGGCCCAGGACCAGGCCGAAGATCGTGACGGGTTCCATGCCTACTCTTTCGACACGTTGCCGGCGGTCGCGCCGCCCGTGAGGCGGTTGAACGCGATGAGGGCCAGCAGCAGGCCGCCCAGCGGGATCAGCCCGAAGGCGATCCACAGCGGAAACTCCAGCAGCGACGCGGAGCGGTAGTTCTGGGCGTAGTTGGTCCAGGCGGTGGCGACGCCGGCGGCCACCAGCACCAGGCAGAACGCCAGCACCGTCAGCTGCGACACCATGTTGGCGATCTTTTTCCAGCCGCCACCCATGCGGCCCTCCAGGGCCTCCATGCAGACGTGGCGGTCCTCGTGGTGCACCCAGCCGACGGCGGCCCAGGTCACCACCAGCAGCAGGTAGGTGCTCAGCTCCATGGCGTACACGCTGGGGCTTTCGAGAACGTAACGGGCGAACACGGCCCAGGCGGTCAGCAGCATCAGGGCCAGCAGGCCGAGTTCGGCCGCGGCGATGCCCGCGCGGTTGCAGGCGACGGCGATGCGTCGCAGAAAATGCGGTCGGGTCAAGGCAAGTCCTCGCGAACGTGCCCCGCGGGCGCGCGGGGCGCCGGCGGGGCACGTCATTGGTAGCTGGATCAGTTCTTGGTCTTCTCTACCAGGTCGAAGTAGGCGGCGCCGTTGGGCACCTTGGACTTCCACTCGGTGACGGCGGGGGCCGTGGCCTGGCGCATCTTCTCGATCTCGGCCGGCGCGATGCGGTGGACCTTCACCCCCTTGGACTCGAACTGCTTGACGGCCTCCTGCATGTAGGCCTTCACGCGCTCGAACTGCTCCTTGTCGCGTTCCTTGGCGGCATTGCGGATGATGTCCTGGATGTCCGCGGGCAGCGAATCGAACTTCTTCTTGTTGATCACCAGGATGGAGGTGTCCACCGCGAAGGTCGCCAGCGACAGGTGCTTGGCCACGTCGTACAGGCTGCGGCCGGTGCCGGTGATCATGGGCCGCGGGGTGCCGTCGATCACGCCGCGGTCCAGCGACAGGTACAGCTCGGAGGAGGACATGCCGGTGGGCGAGCCGCCCAGCAGCTGGATCGCGCGGGCGTCGGCCGAGCCCGTGGTGGCCCAGACCTTGCCCTTGATGTCGGCGGCGGTCAGGATCGGGGTGCGGCGCGACCAGAACTCGTAGGGGTCGAAGGCGGTCACGCCCAGCACCACGGTGTTGTGCTTGTCGGCCATCTCCTTGCGGATGCCCAGGTCCAGCAGGCCGGCGTCGACCGCGCGGCGCATGTGGTCCACGTCCTTGAAGTTGAACGGCAGGGTGAAGAAGTTCAGCGCCGGGATCGCGCCGCTGGCGTAGGTGCCCGAGATGTTGGACATGTCGATGTCGCCGCGCGAGACGGCCGGCAGCTCCTGGTAGCCGTCGTACAGCTGGCCGGAGTGGAACACCTTGAACTTCACGCGGCCCTTGCTCTCGGTCTCCACGCGCTTGATGAAGTTCTCGACCGGCTTGGCGATGTACTCGTAGCTCGGGGGCAGGTAGGTCGAGAAGGTGATCTGGATGGGCGTCTGCGCGCCGGCGAGCGGAGCGGCGAAGGCGGTTGCAAGTGCCGCTGCAGCCAGAAAAGTGCGTTTCTTCATTCGAATGTTCCTGTTCGTTCGGGAGACTTTCCGGGAGACCAGGCGAGGGCCCGGGCCGCGGCGACGCTCGCGTGGGTCGCCGCATGCGCGCGCATGGTAGGTCTGCCTCGTGAGCTGAACAATTGAACTTGCGTGAAGTTATCCTTCACCGCACGTTGAGGATGAAGATGAACGCCGATCGTTTGGACCTGACCTCGCTGCGGCTGTTCGTCGCGGTGGTGGACGCGGGCTCGCTCACGGAAGCCGCGCGCACCAGCGCGCTGTCGCTGCCGGCCGTGAGCAAGCGCATCCGCGAGCTGGAGGCGCTCGTGGGCGTGCAACTGCTGCATCGCTCCCGCTCGGGCGTGGTGCCGTCGCCCGCGGGCAGCACGCTGTACCAGCATGCCTTGCAGGTGGGTGCAGACCTGGCGCAGCTTTCGCTGGCGATGGGCGACTACCGCGGCAACATCAAGGGGCATGTGCGCGTGTGCGCCAATACGTCCGCGGTCACCGGCTTCCTGCCCGGCTTCCTGTCCGACTACCTGCGGGCCCGCCCGCAGGTGAAGGTCGACCTGGAGGAGGTCAACAGCGAGCCCCTGGTGCGGGCGGTGGAATCGGGCAAGGCCGACCTGGGGATCTTCGCGGCCAATGTGTCCTGTGGCACGCTGCAAACCGCGGTCTGCGACGTCGACAGCCTGGTGCTCGTGGTGCCGCGCGGCCACCCGCTGCAGCGGCGCAAGCGCATCACCTGGGCCGATGCCTTGAAGTACGACTTCGTCGGATTCAACCGCGGCTCGGCCTTCATGCGCCTGATGGACGCCGAGTCGGCGCGGCTCGCGCTGCCGCTGAAGCTGAGGGTCCAGGTCAAGAGCTTCGACGCCATGTGCCAGATGGTGGCCTGCGGCATCGGGCTGGGCCTGCTGTCGCACCAATCGGCGCGGATCCTGAGCCGGGCGCTGCCGCTTTCCCTGCTGCCGCTGGACGAGCCCTGGGCCCGTGAACGCGCCTTGCTGGTGGGCTGGCGCGGCGACGTGGTGCTCGGGCCGCACGCGCGGCTGTTCCTCGACCAGCTGCGCGAGCGCGGGCAGGCGCACGTGCGCGCCTCCTCCTAGCGCGTTCGCGACCCGCGTCGGGGGCCGGGTCGGCCCCCATCACCAGCGTGACGAGGGGCCGCGGGGAAGTTCGCGAACGGATGCCCGCGGGCGCGGCTGGCGCAAGCGCTCAGTACAGGCCGTGCACCCGCGCATGCAGCCGGGCGAGGCCCAGCAGTGCGTCGGTGAAGGGGGTCGGCACGCCGGTCAGCGCGCCCAGTTCCTTGACCACCGTCACCAGCGCGTCGATCTCCACCGGCTTGCCGGCTTCGACATCCTGCAGCATCGAGGTCTTGAAGGCACCCAGCTTGCGCGTCACCTGGTGGCGGTCTTCCGGCATCTGCTCGATGGGGATGCCGATGCGCGCGCCGATCTCGCGGGCTTCCAGCATCACGGCGGAAATGAAGCCGCGCACCAGCTCGTCGTCCAGGATGCGGTCGGTGGTGGCGCCGGTGAAGGCGCTGACCGGGTTCACGGTCATGTTGCCCCACAGCTTGTACCAGGCGTCCTTCTGGATCTGCTCGGACACCACCACCTCGTGGCCGGAGCGCTCCAGCAGCGCGGCCAGCGCCTGCACGCGCGCGCTGGGGCGCCCATTGGGTTCGCCGATGATCAGCCGGTTGCCGAAGTGGTGCTGCACGAAGCCGGGCGCGCGCAGCGCGCAGCTGGCATGCACCACGCAGCCGATGATCTGGCTGCCGGGAATGGCGGCGGCGATGCGGCCGTCCGGGTCGACGGCCTGCAGCCGCCGGCCCTGGTAGGGCCCGCCGAAGCCTTCGAAGAACCACCACGGCACGCCGTTCATGGCCGTCAGCACCATGGTGTCCGGCCCCAGCAGGGGGGCGATGGCCGCGGCGACGTCGCCCATGGCCGGCGCCTTGACGGCGACCACCACCAGGTCCTGCACGCCCAGGTCGGCCGGGTTCGCGCTGGCGCGCACCGGCGCGGCCAGCGTCTCGTCGCCCAGCTGCAGGCGCAGGCCGTGTTCGTTCAATGCGGCCAGGGTGGCGCCGCGCGCGACCACCGACACCTCGCAACCGGCGCGTGCCAGCAGCGCCCCCATCCAGCCGCCGATGGCGCCGGCACCGTAGATGCAGACCTTGCGAATCGTCATTGCTTGTAGCCGTCGCCGCAGCGCTGTTCCATCAGGCGCGTCATCGCGTCGAACACGTCCTGGCCGGCGCCGAAGCGCTGGTCGAACTGGAAGGCGTCGTGGGTGGTCTTCACCGCCACTGCCTGCGGGATGGGGATGGCGCGGCCCAGGGCGGCCTGCGCCACCTGGATGTCGCAGGCGCGCTGCAGCGTCCACAAGCGCACGAAGGTCAGCGGCAGCGTCGCGCCCGCGGCCAGCAGGCCGTGGTTGCGCAGGATCATCAGCGGCCGGTCGCCCATGCTGGCCAAGAGGCGCGGCGCCTCGTCGGCGTGGATGGTGATGCCTTCGAAGTCGTGGTAGGCGACCAGCTCGTGCAGCTGCGCGGAATAGAAGTTGTTCTGCGCCAGTCCGCCCTCGGTGCAGGCGACCGCCAGCCCGTTGGTGGTGTGCGTGTGCATGACGCAGTGGGCGTCAGGCACGGCTTCGTGGATGGCGGCGTGGATGGTGAAGCCCGCGGGGTTGACCGGCCACGGGTTGTGCGTGTCCAGCTTGTTGCCGTGGACGTCGATCTTCAGCAGGTTGCTGGCCGTCACCTCGGAATAGTGCAGCCCGAAGGGGTTGATCAGGAACTGCTTCTCGCCGCCGCTGGCACTTTCGGGCACCCGCACCGTGATGTGGTTGTAGATCATCTCGGCCCAGCCCAGCATGTCGAAGATGCGGTAGGCCGCGGCGAGTTCGACGCGCGCCTTCCACTCGTCGGGATGCATGTGCGGGGCGGGCTTCGGAACGGCATTCATGGGAAGACTCCGGATGGGGGCGGCAGCGTGGAGCCGGCCTTGGCCGTCCACGGCTGCGCGCCCTTGCGCGAAAGGCGGCGTGGCCGCCTTCGGGGGTTGCTCAGTTCTCGGCGGAGAAACCGACCTGCTTGACGATGGGCGCCCACTTGGCGGTGTCGCGGCGGATCAGGTCGGCGAGTTCGGCCGGGGTGGAGGACATCGCCTCCAGGCCGAAGGTGGCCAGGCCGTCGATCACGTCCTTGTGCGCCAGCGCGCTCTTCATCGAGGCGTTCAGGCGCGCCACCAGTTCCGGGCTGGCCTTGGCCGGCAGGAAGAAGGCGAACCACTCGCTGTGCGCCAGGTCCTTCATGCCCTGCTCGGCGAAGGTCGGCACGTCGGGCGCGAAGCGGTTGCGCTTGGTGCCCGAGGTGGCCAGGATGCGCACCTTGCCCGAGTTCAGGTGCTGCGTGATGTCGCCGATGGGGCCCGACACGGCGGAGATGTTGCCGCCCAGCAGGTCCAGCATGGCCGGCTGCGTGCCACGGTAGGCGGCGTGCTTGAGGTCGAGGCCGGCGCTCTTGCCGACCAGCGCGCCCAGGAAGTGCGGCGTGGAGCCAGCCGCCGGCGAGCCGAAGTTGCCGCCTGCCGGATTGGCCTTCACCCAGGCCAGGAAGTCGGGCACCGACTTCACGCTGGCCGGCACGGCCGGGCCGACCGCGAAGCCGAAGTCGAACACGCAGCCCAGCGAGACCGGGGTCAGGTCGGTTGCCGGGTCGTACGGCAGCTTCTTGTAGATGTGCGGGTAGATGGTGAGGATGGAAGTCGGCGTCTGCAGGATGGTGGCGCCGTCCGGGGCCGCCGTCTTCACCGTCTGCACCGCGATCTGGCCGCCGGCGCCGGTCTTGTTCTCGACCACGGCGGACTTGGCGTAGTCGCCCTGGAGCTTCTGCGCGACGCGGCGGCAGATGGTGTCCGAGGTGCCGCCAGCGGCGAAGCCGGTGACGATCTTGGCGGTCTCGATCTGGGCCTGGGCGAAGGCCTCGCGGCCGATGGTGGCGAGCAGGGCGGATGCGCCCGCGGATTGCAGGACGAGGCGGCGGTTGAAGCTCATGGCGTTGTCTCCGGGTTGTGAAAGATGGATTGTTGGCAGCTCAGGTGGCGTCGCGCAACCAGGTGACGCCGCCCGAATGGGTGACCGCACCCTGGTCGGCGGGCCGCACCGTGGCAGCGTATTTTTCCAGCAAACCGCCGCGCGGCACAGCCCTCGGCGGCAGCGCGGCCAGCCGGTCGGCGATCTCCTGCTCGGTCAGCTCGACGCGGATGCTGCGGGCGCCGGCGCGGGCGTCGATGTGGATGCGGTCGCCGTCGCGCAGCGCGGCGATGGGACCACCGGCCGCCGCTTCGGGGCCGGCATAGCCGATGCACAGGCCGCGGGTGGCGCCGCTGAAGCGGCCGTCGGTGAGCAGGGCCACCTTGTCGCCCATGCCCTGGCCGTAGAGCAGGGCGGTGATGCCCAGCATCTCGCGCATGCCGGGGCTGCCCCTGGGGCCTTCGTTGCGGATCACGATCACGTCGCCGGCCTCGTAGCGGCGGTTCTGCACCGCGGCCTGCGCCTCTTCCTCGTTCTCGAACACACGCGCCGGCCCGCTGTGCACCAGGGTGGCCAGGCCCGCGGTCTTGAGCAGCGCGCCGGCGGGGCAGAGGTTGCCCTTGAGCACGGCCAGGCCGCCGTCGCGCGACAGCGCCTCCTCGGCGCGGCGCACCACCTCGCCGTCGGGCGGATTGGCGCCTTCGAGCTCCTGCTCCAGCGTGCGGCCGGTCCAGGTGAGGGCGTCGCCGTGCAGGAAGCCGGCGCGCAGCAGCTCCTTCAGGATCACCTGCGCGCCGCCCACGTAGTAGACGTCGCGCGCCAGGTAGCGTCCACCCGGGCTCAGGTTGCCGATCAGCGGCGTGCGGGCGAACACTTCGGCGACGTCGTCGAGGTGGAACCGGATGCCGGCCTCGTGCGCGATGGCCGGCAGGTGCAGCGCCGCGTTGGTCGAGCCGCCGGTGGCCGAGACCACCGCGCAGGCGTTTTCCAGCGCCTTGCGCGTGACGATGTCGCGCGGCAGCGGCGCCTCGCCCATGACGGCCTTCATCAGCTGCCGGGCGCTGCGGCGCATCAGCGGCGCGCGCTCGCTGAACACGGCGGGCACCATCGAGGACCCGATCGGCGCCAGCCCCAGCGCCTCGGACACCATGCCCATGGTGTTGGCGGTGAACTGGCCAGCGCACGAGCCCGCCGTCGGCAGGCAGGCCTGGCTCATCGTGCGCAGGTCGTCCTCGGTCGCGGCGCCGGCCAGCACCTTGCCGATGGTCTCGTAGGTGTTGACCACGTTGACGTCGCGGCCCGCGACCTGGCCCGGGATGGCGGCGCCGCCGTGCACGAACACGCCGGGCACGTTGCAGCGCACGATGCCCATCATCAGGCCGGGCAGGTTCTTGTCGCAGGCGCCGATGGCGAAGATGCCGTCCCACTGGTGGCCGCGGGTCGAGGCTTCCACGCTGTCGGCGATGAGTTCGCGCGAGATCAGCGAGAAGCGCATGCCCGAATGCGCCATGGTCAGGCCGTCGGAGATCGACACCACCGGGCATTCGTGCGGCATGCCGCCGCCGGCGTAGATGCCGGTCTTGGCATGCTGCGCCTGCTCGCGCAGGTTCAGGTTGCACGGGCTCATCTCGCCGCCGGTATGGAACACGCCCACGCGCGGCCGCGCGAGCTCTTCTTCGTCGAGGCCCAGGCCCTGCAGGAAGCTGCGCGTGGTGGCGCGGATCAGGCCGTCGGAGATGGTGGCCGAGCGGAAACGGCGCTTGTCGCTCATGGTGTCAGTAGTTGCCCTTGGACGGCGCGGCCGGCGTGGCGGCGCCCTTGAACTTCGCGGCCAGGGCGCTGGTGGCCTTGACCATCTGGTTGCTGTCGGTGCCCACGGCGATGAAGGTCGCGCCCATCGCCACGTGCTGCTTCGCCAGCGTCTCGTCCAGCGTCAGGATGCCGACCGCCTTGCCGGCCTTCTGGATGCGCGCGAAGGCGTCGGCGATGATTTCCTGCATCTCGGGGTGCCAGGGGTCGCCGACGTGGCCATAGGCGGCCGACAGGTCCGAAGGGCCGATGAACACGCCGTCCACGCCTTCCACCGCGGCGATCTCGTCGAGGTTGGCGATGGCCTCGCGCGTCTCGGCCTGGACCAGCAGGCAGACCTGATCGTTGGCTTCCTTGGCGTAGTTGGCGTTGCGGCCCCAGCCGGAGGCGCGCGTGGCCGCCATGCCGCGGATGCCCTGCGGCGGATAGCGCATGCAGCGCACCAGCTCGCGCGCCTGCTCGGCGGTGTCGACCATGGGCACCAGCAGGGTCTGCACGCCGGTGTCCAGGTACTGCTTGATCAGCGCCTGGCCCACATGGCCGTGGCCCATGGGAATGCGCGCGACGGCGTGCACCCCCGGATAGGCGGCGATGACCTGCGCCTGCTGCAGCACGTTGAGCAGGTCGTTGGGCGTGTGCTCGCCGTCGAGCAGCAGCCAGTCGAAGCCGGCGGCCGCGCAGATCTCGGTGTTGAGCGGCCCCAGCAGGCTCACCCAGAAGCCGTACTGCGTGCGCTTCTCGCGCAGCGCCTTCTTGAACGGGTTGATCGGCGTTTGCATGTCTTCCTCAAATGAATCTGAATTCGAAGCGGCCCAGCGGGCCGTAGTCGGCGTCGAACAGGTCGCCGCGGCGCGCCGGCACGGGCCGGGTGAAGGAGCCGGCCAGCACGACCTCGCCGGCCTCCAGCCGTTCGCCCCAGGGCGCGAGCTTGCGCGCGAGCCAGGCCACGCCGATGGCGGGATGGCCCTGCACGCCGGCGGCCAGGCCGGTTTCCTCGACCACGCCGTTCTGGCGCAGGATGGCGCCGCACCACGGCAGGTCGACCTCGCGCGGATGCACGCGGCGGCCGCCCAGGACGACGCCGGCATTGGCGGCGTTGTCGCTGATGGTGTCGAACACCTTGCGCATCTTCTGTGTCTCGCGGTCCAGCTGCTCGATGCGGGCGTCGATGATCTCGATGGCGGGCGTGACGTACTCCGTCGCGGCGAGCACGTCGTCGACGGAGACTTCTCCCTGCAGGGGCTTGTTCAGCACGAAGGCGAGCTCCACCTCCACGCGCGGCGCGATGAAGCGCTCGGTGGGAATGTCGCCGGGCGCGAAGAACATGTCGTCCAGCAGCGTGCCGTAGTCGGGCTCGTCGATCTGGCTGGCCTGCTGCATGGCGCGCGAGGTCAGGCCGATCTTGTGGCCGCGCACCTGGCGGCCTTCGGCGACCTTCATGCGCACCCAGGCGCGCGACACGGCGTAGCCGTCCTCGATGGTCATGCCGGGAAAGCGCCTGGAGAAGTGCCCGATCTGCTGGCGCGACTTCTCGCTGGCGTGGAGTTCGGCGGCGAGTCGTTGGATGAGGTCCTGGTCAAACATGGGGTGGGGTGCCGGCGCGGCCGCCGTCCTCTCCTGCGTGCAATGGTGTCGGGCTCACGGGTTGAACAGAGGGTGCAGGGACGAATGCTTGCCGTCGTAGACTTGCCCGGGGCTCTCGTCGATCTGCAGCGTGACGCCGATCGGCGCCTGCTCGAAGATCGGTGCGACATGTTCCTTGACCACCGCCAGCAGCTGGTCGCCCGCGTCCTTCTTCACCGCATCGCTGCGTCCGGCGCCCATGCGGAGGTTGAGGTACATGAAGCCGTAGTCGCCCTGGCCGTCGGCCACCGCATAGTGCGTCGCCGGATACGCGAGCACGCGGGTGCCGCCGGTCGGAAACACCTGCCTGCCCGCCTCGTCGCGCACCGCCAGCATGGTGTCGGCCAGCTTGCGGCACAGCGCCGACACATCGGTCCTGCCCTCGAGGTTGGGCGTGTAGAGGATCACCAGGTGCGGCATAAGAGAATTGGGGTCAGATTCCAATTGTTCACGCCACGGACATCGTGGCGGCGGTGCAGGTCACCGCGAAGATCGGGATCGGCTTCATGTGCAGGATCTCGCCGCGGCCGCGCGCCGCCGCGGCGACCGCTAGGAAGGTGCGGATCTCGAAGCCGCCCTGGCCCGCCTCGCGGTAGGTCGCCTCGTCGGTGTACGACAGCAGGCCTTCGCGGTCGTTGGCGCACCAGCGCCGCATGAACTCGGCGTCCCAGGCTTCGTTGACCTTGCCCGAATCGGGCGTGGCCGGCCAGTGCGAGATGCCGCCCGTGCCCACCAGCGCGATGCGTTCCGGCGCCCGGTCGCAGGCGCGGCGCAGGGCTTCGCCGAAGGCCCAGGCGCGGTGCAGCGGCGTCAGCGGCGGCCCCTGGCAGTTGATGTTGACCGGGACCACGTCGACGTCGTAGTCCGGCGTCAGGAAGTTCAGCGGCACCATGATGCCGTGGTCGAACTTCCATTCCTCCGCGTAGGCGACGTCCACCGTCTGCATCACTTCGCGGATCAGCCGCTGCGACAGCGCGGCGTTGCCCGGGATCCTGCGCTTGCCGATGCCCAGCCACTGCGGGTCCTCGATGGGCCCTTCGTAGCTGTCCGCCATGCCCATGGCATAGGCCGGCATGTTGTTCATGAAGAAGTTGGCGAAGTGCTCCGCCGCGACCACGATGACCGCATCGGGCCGGCTCGCGCGCAGCTGCTCGCCCATGCGGTGGAACTGCCGGTGGAATTCGTCCCTGGCGGCCGGATCGGCCAGGTGGGCGCGCCCGGTGATGCCCGGCGCGTGGCTGCACACGCCCGCGAAAACGAGGCTCATACGCCCGCCACCTTGTCGTCGGCGCCCGTGGTCATGGCGTAGATGCCGGCGCGCACCGGCCCGTACTTGCGCACGCCCTCGCGCATGGCCGCGATGTAGTCGGCCCAGGGCATGCCCAGCAGCGGGGCGAAGTGCATCAGCAGCTGGCCGTTGCAGCCCAGCACATAGAGCTTGCCGATGTCGCCGTCGCGGATGGCGGCGCGCTCCTCGTCGTCCAGGTCGTACTCGGCCAGCAGGGCGTCGCGCGCCGCGTCACCCGCGCGGTAGCGCTGCTGCACCTGGGGCTCGCGGTTCATCGCGTACAGGAATTTCTGCATCGCGTAGAGGCTCATCGCGCCCTCCCTTCGAGGGCAGCGCCGGCCAGGCGGGCGCCTGCCTTGTCCCCCGCGCGGGCTGCGCTCACGCCGCCCCCCAGTGCGGGATGTGGTGCGAACCGAGCGACACCGCGATGTTCTTGGGCTCCAGGAACACCTCGTAGCTCCAGGTGCCGCCTTCGCGGCCGACGCCCGAAGCCTTGGTGCCGCCGAAGGGCTGGCGCAGGTCGCGCACGTTCTGGCTGTTGACGAAGCACATGCCCGCCTCGATGGCCGCTGCCACCCGGTGCGCCCGGCCGACGTTCTCGGTGAACACGTAGGAGGACAGTCCGTAGTCGATGTCGTTGGCGATGCGGACCGCGTCTTCCTCCGTGTCGAAGGGGATCAGGCAGGCCACCGGGCCGAAGATCTCGTCCTGCGCGATCTTCATGCGGTTGTCGACGTCGGCGAACACGGTGGGCGCCACGTAGTTGCCCTTCTTCACCCGATCGGGCAGCAGCGGCGCGTCGAGGCCGCCGCATAGAAGTGTCGCGCCTTCCTTGGTGCCCTGCTCAATGTAGCCGCGCACCTTGGCCAGGTGGGCCTGCGAGATCATCGGGCCGATGATGGTCTTCTCGTCCAGCGGGTCGCCCACGGCGATGCGCCTGGCGCGCTCCACGAACTTGTCGACGAAGGATGCGTAGATCGACTTCTGCACCAGGATGCGGCTGCCTGCGGTGCAGCGCTCGCCGTTGTTGGAGAAGATCATGAACACGGCCGCATCGAGCGCGCGTTCGAGGTCGGCGTCGTCGAACACCACGAAGGGCGACTTGCCGCCCAGCTCCATGCTGAACTTCTTGAGGCCGGCTTCCTTGACGATGCGGTTGCCGGTGGCCGTCGATCCGGTGAAGGAGACGGCGCGCACGTCGCGGTGCCGCACCAGCGGCTCGCCGGCCTCCTTGCCGTAGCCGTGCACGATGTTCAGCACGCCCGCGGGGATGCCGGCTTCCAGCGCCAGCTCGCCCAGCCGCGCGGCCGAAAGCGGCGACAGCTCGCTCATCTTCAGCACGGCGGTGTTGCCGAAGGCCAGGCAGGGCGCGGTCTTCCAGGTGGCCGTCATGAAGGGCACGTTCCACGGCGAGATCAGCGCGCACACGCCCACCGGGTGGAACAGGGTGTAGTTCAGGTGGGTGGGCGTCGGGTAGGTGTGGCCGTCCACGCGCACGCACATCTCGGCGAAGTACGAGAAGTTGTCGGCCGACCTGGGCACCAGCTGCTTGCCGGTCTGGCTGATCACCTGCCCGGTGTCGTTGGCCTCGGTCTGCGCGATCTCCGGCACATGCCGGGTGATCAGCTCGCCGAGCTTGCGCATCAGCCTGGCGCGCTCCGTGGCGGGGCGCGATGCCCAGGCCGGGAAAGCGGCTTTCGCCGCGGCGACGGCGTCGTGGATCTCCCGTTCGCCGCCCGCGGCCACTTCGGCCAGCACCTCCTGGGTGGCGGGGTTGACGGTCTGGAAGTAGTCGCGGCCGGTGACGGTCCTGCCGTCGATCAAATGCTCGATGCGCATGCCTAGCCCTGGATGGTGTTCATGAGGGCGCCCAGGCCCTCGATCTCGGTGACGACCACGTCGCCCGGCTGGCAGTCGACCACGCCATCCGGCGTGCCGGTGAGGATCAGGTCGCCGGGGTGCAGCGTCATGAAGCTGGAGAAGTATTCGATGAGGAAGGGCACGTCGAAGATCATGTCCTTCGTGTTGCCGCTTTGCGTGACCTTGCCGTTGACGGTGGTCTTCAGCGCCAGCGTCATCGGGTCGGCGATGTCCTTGGCATCGACCAGCCAGGGGCCCAGCGGCGTGGCGCCGTCGCGGTTCTTCACGCGCAGGTTGGGGCGGTACCAGTTCTCGAGGTAGTCGCGGATGGCGTAGTCGTTGGCGACGGTGTAGCCGGCGATGAAGTCGTAGGCGTCGTCGCGCTTGACCTTCTTCGCCGCCTTGCCGATGACGATGGCGAGCTCGCACTCGTAGTGCATGAACTGCACGCCGGGCGGGCGGCGCGTGAACTGGCGGTGGCCGTTGAGGGTGTGTTCGCCCTTGAGGAAGACCAGCGGCTCCTCCGGCGCCTTGAACGCGAGTTCCTTGGCGTGGTCGGCGTAGTTGAGCCCCAGGGCCAGGATGGTGCGCGGCCGCTCCACCGGCTTCAGCGGCGGCAGCCAGGTCACGGCATCCGGCGACACGACCTGGCCGTCGTCCAGGCGCAGGCGCCAGCCGTCGGCCTCGACGGCGCCGTGGGTCACGCCCTGGTGGATCACGCGGGCGTGCTTCATGCGGCCTCCGCCACGAGGGTGTTGGTCAGGGTGCCGAGCGCGGGCATGGTGATGTCGATGCGGTCGCCGACCCGGGCGCGCGGGCGGCCGACGTCGCAGCCCAGCATCAGCATGTCGCCGGGCTGCAGCGTCATGAATTCGCCGACGTCGGCCAGCAACTGCTCGGCCGAGCGCACCAGCTGCGAGAAGCGCACGGTCTGCCGCAACTCGCCGTTGATGCGGACCTCCAGCTTGAACACGGCCGGGTCGCCCGCCTCGTTGCGCGAGCGCACCCGCTCGCCGATGCCGAGGAAGCCGTCGAGGCACTTGAACTTGACCGGCGGGCGGAAGAAGCTCTCGTGCGGAATCGAGACGTCGTTCATCAGGATGTAGCCGGCCACCTCGCGCGCCGACTTCATCACCATCGCCACCGTGGCGCCGATCTCCACCTCGGCCACGCGCGCCGGCACGGGGATGGTGCCGTTGTTCTCGGTCCAGGTGTTGGCGGGCTTGATGTAGAGCACCGGCGCCTTGGGCGGCGCCGTGTACGGCGCCTCGTCCATCTTCGCGCCCAGCGCGTCGAGCTCGCCGCGGAAGTTCATCAGCGTGCCGTACACGGTGCCGCGGGCGATGCTTGCGCTCATGGTTGTTCCAGTGCGATGAGTTGATCCAGCAGCTCGTAGAGCTGCGCCAGTTTCTGCTTGCCGAGCGACTGCTCCAGCCAGGCGTAGTGATGCTCGATGGTGTCGGACAGGTTGCTGACCATCCGGCGGCCCTTGGCAGTGGCCGCGACCACGGTGCGCCGCTGGTCCGCCGGATCGCGCTCGCGCTTGATCAGGCCGTCGCGCTCCATGCGCGCCAGCACGCCGGTGAGGCTGGGCCCCAGGATGTAGGCCTCGCGCGCCACCCGGCCGGTCTCGACCGTGCCGTGCTCGCCCAGCACCCGCAGCACGCGCCACTGCTGGTCGGACAGGCCATGCTCGCGCAAGCTCGGCCGCGTGTGCGCCATGACCGCCTCGCGCGCCTGCAGCAGCAGGCGCGGAAGGTTGCGGTGGACGAAGGCGGCGGTCATGGGGTGCGGTGGATATTT